>NZ_DAWCVJ010000010.1:0-52586 GCF_052358865.1 Faecalibacterium sp. | reverse complement strand
GGATATGTATATAGGAAAAGTATGGCAGCTCAAGGCACACTACGGAGTTTTGATTTGGCTGCTCGTTTTCCTACTTTCGTTTATTATCGGAATGCTTGTTGAAAAGAAAAATCATTGTTAAAATGCGTAGTTAATAATAGACAGCCATCTATTTGCAAGTCGCAAGTAGATGGCTGTCGGTTTTATCTGTATATTCTAATTAAAGGTCAATCCTCTAAATCTGCCATGGTCACAGCTGAGTGAGAGATAATGCTCAATCTCACCACCCAGCACAAGCTGAGCATACTCCAAGGGCTTGTTGTAGAGCAGCCAGTCCAGTTCCGCCCGCTGCGTTGGAGTATTGCCGTATTCGTCCTCAATAGCGATGCAGATAAACAAAACTGTGATTATGCAACAAATTTTCCATGAATTTATGTGCAGCTATACGATTTTGAAAAATTTTGTAGACAAACGAAATAAATTGGGCTTAAATTTCGTTATTCCAGTAAGAAACGCAAGAGATTTCTTTTAGAGTGTATATAGGAGATCCTTTTATGCTAGAGCAGTTTTTCAAATCGCAAGTCGCAACCGTTTCTGATCCCTACCAAGGCAGCCGCATCACGGATGCGTTGGCGGCTGCGGGAATCAAGTTCTATTGCAAAACTAAAGATGTCAATCGGCGTAATACGTTCGATCAGGCAAGAATTGGAACTCTAGGTATAAAACCAAAGTATATCACAGAGATATTTGTAGACAAAGAAAATGCAGATATGGCACTGCATATTGTACACACGCTAAAGTAAAGTCTGCGATATCATAGTTCTTACAGCGTGATATGTTTTCAGTTGACTGGAGAAAAACATGAAAAGAATTTGCATTGGACTTTTGACCGCACTAGGGTGTATTGCTGTAGCTACGGCGTTGATTGTTCGGCCATTTAGCAAAAAATCCATCCAGTCTTATGTACTGCGAAATCAGGATGAGCTGACAAACTATGCGCGGAAAGTGATAGAAGAACATCCAATGGGACCGCTAGAGTGGAATGGATGGAAAGTATATTATTACGCAGATGATATGGTGGAATTTTGTACAGGCTCTTTCGGGCTCATTCCGAGTACTACATATAAGGGCTTTTACTATTCTGAAGATGATGAACCACATGGCTTTCAAGATGTTCCGGTTGAGTTTGTAAAAAGTGAAAATGGATGGTCGTGGGCAGAATCAGAAGGTGATAATACACAATATACTGAACGAATTGCAGCACATTGGTATTGGTATGAAGCAAAATTTTAGAAGTCGGAGAACCTGAAGTTATGTTGTGCAATATGGAGAAATTTAATTATAAGTTTGGGAGTTGTTGATTTGCAACGCAAAATACGTTACAATAAGGTCGAGGTGATAACCATGGAAAAAACGATGACACTCAATCTTCGTGTCAACCCCACCGTTAAGCAGCAAGCCGAGGATGTGTTGAAGCAGCTCGGCATCCCGATGGCAACAGCCATTGATATGTACCTGCGCCAGATCACCCTGACTGGCGGCATCCCCTTCTCGCTGTCCCTGCCGAAGGCTCCTGCGGCTCTGAACGCTGACACCATGACCGATGACCAGCTCCATGCAGCCTTGCAGGTAGGCATCAAGGAGATTCAGAACGGTGATACCGTGGATGCTGCAAGCGCATTCGCACAGTTCAGGGAACAGCACAGATGAAGCAGTATGACGTGAAAATTTCCCATGCGGCCCTCAGCGATATGGAGCAGATTTACAGCTATATTGCTGACCGTCTGCTGGAGCCTGACACGGCTATGGGGCAGTATAACCGCATTGCAGAAGCAATCCAGTCGCTGAACATCCTGCCGGAACGCTGTGCGCTAGTGGAAAGCGAGCTGGAGCGCACCCAAGGGCTGCGGCAGATGCTGGTGGACAACTACTCGGTGTTCTACATTGTGGGCGAGGATGCCGTGTCGGTGGCCCGTGTGCTGTACAGTGCATCCGACCTTGTGCGCCGCCTGCGGAGAATGAAGTGAAAGGGGTGTTTGCATGACCGCCGTGATTTACGCCCGCTATTCCAGCGATAACCAGCGCGAAGAATCCATTGAAGGTCAGATTCGCGAGTGTACGGCCTACGCCGAAAAGAACGGCATTACCGTGGTCAAGCACTACATTGACCGCGCCCTTTCCGCCAAAACCGATAACCGCCCGGACTTCCAGCAGATGATCAAGGACAGCGAGAAACGGTTGTTTGACATTGTGCTGGTCTGGAAGCTTGACCGTTTTGCCCGAAACCGCTATGATTCGGCCCATTATGAGTACCAGTTGGAGCGAAATCATGTCAAGCTGGTATCTGCCACGGAGCCTATTTCGGACAGCCCTGCGGGTATCATGGTCAAGAGTATGCTGACCGGCATGGCTGAATACTATTCCGCAGAACTTTCTGAAAAGGTCGTGCGTGGCATGACCGAGAATGTTCTGAAGGGGAAGTACAACGGCGGCACGATTCCCATTGGTTTTAAGGTGGATGAGGAGAAGTTCTTTCAAGTCGACCCGCTGAAAGCTCCCTTTGTGGTAGAAGCCTTTCAGCGGTACAACGATGGTGTGACCATGAAGGAGCTGATGAACTGGCTGAACGACAGCGGTGTGACCACCAACCGCAACCAGAAGTTCACCTACAACAGTGTTCAGAAGCTGCTGACGAACAAACGGTACATCGGTGAAAACCACTTCAAGGACATTGTGATGCCCGACAGCATCCCGGCCATCGTGGACAAGGATTTGTTTGAGGAAGTGCAGCTGAAAATCAAAAAGAACAGCCGTGCTCCTGCCCGCCACAAGGCCGAGGATGATTATCTGCTCACCACCAAGCTGTTCTGTGGAATGTGCGGCGCGATGATGTTCGGCGAGTGCGGTACGGGTCGGAACAAAGTCGTTCATCATTATTATAAGTGCGCCACCGCGAAGCGTTTCAAGACCTGCAAGAAAAAGACCGTCCGTAAAGAGTGGCTGGAAGATTTGGTCATAGCTGAAACCATGAAGCTGATTCAGGATGATGCCGTGATTGATGCCATCGTTGCAGAAGTCATGGAGTTGCAGGATCAGGAAAACACCACTCTCCCTTTGCTGGAAAAGCAGATGCGCGAGGTAGAGAACGGCATTGAGAATATGCTGAACGCTATCCAGGCGGGTGTGCTGACCAATTCCACCAAATCGCGTTTGGAAAAGCTGGAAGCCCAGCAGAAAGAACTTGAGGTTCGGATCGCCGAAGAAAAAATCGCTCGGCCTCGGTTGAGCGAAAATCAGGTTCGGTTCTGGCTGACCCGGTTCCGCAAGATCGACCCGAACGTGAAAAGCCACCGGGAAACGCTTATCAATACATTCGTGAATGCTGTTTATCTCTATGATGAAAAAGTTTTGATTACATTCAACTACAAAGACGGCACAAAAACCATCACTTTCGATGAAATCGCCGCCAAAGATGCCCCAGAGGGCAATGGTTCGGATTTGGGTTGCTTCGCTCCATGAAAAAACTGCTAGTGTAGAGATACACTGGCAGTTTTCTTTTGTATAAGCGTCAGACTCACAATGGCGGGTGGATTCGAACAGCAGCGGAGCCGACCGCCGCCTGTGGCGGAAACAGGGAGGCGAGGCTGGGGCTGCGGCCAGCAGGATGCGAGCGGCAGAGAAGCAGACGCTGGGAGCCGCAACCCGGGTTCCTTATCATAAGCGCGGCTTGCGCAATCCACCCGCGCCCGCCTTGGAAATCGCACTGCTCTGCACAGACCTCCAGCACATAACAGAAGAAATGCGTTCTATTCTTGCATCGGTAGAATGACCCCATACGAAAAAGCGCCCCCGCCTCGGAGAACATCCGAAGCGGGGGCGTTGTCATGCTTATGCAGTTATGGGCCGCATTTGCGGTCAGGTCCAGTTCTTCCGCCCGTAGCGGGTGGTCATCTGGCAGATCTCCTTTTGGAGCTTCTTGGTCAGCTGGGTCTTTTTCAGCCGCCAGCGCCAGTTCTGGCCCACGGTGGAGGGCTGATTGATGCGGGCGGAGTTGTCCAGCCCCAACCAGTCCTGCATAGGGATGATGCAGGTCGCCGCTGCGCTGCGCAGGATCGGTGCGATCATGCTTTTATAGAGCTGCTCCTCTGGGGTGGCGTAGTCGTACAGATAGTCCCGCACCATGGTACGCTCGGCGGCAGTGATGGTCTTGTGCCACGATACCAGCGTTTCGTTGTCGTGGGTTCCGGTATAGGCCACACTGTTCACAGGGTAGTTGTGGGGCAGATAGTCGCTGGCACTGCCGGTATCCCGGGAGTCAAAAGCAAATTCCAGCACCTTCATGCCGGGGAAGCCGCTGTCCCGCACCAGCTGACGCACGGTGTCGCTCATGTAGCCAAGGTCTTCCGCGATGATGTTCCGCTTGCCCAGTGCCTGCTCCACAGCGCGGAACAGCTCGATGCCGGGGCCTTTCTCCCAGTGGCCCGGCGCGGCGGTCTCGCTGCCGTAGGGGATGGAGAAATACTCGTCGAAGCCGCGGAAGTGGTCGATGCGCACCACGTCGTACAGCTCAAAGCAGTACCACAGGCGGGTGATCCACCACTGGTAGCCGGTCTCGCGGTGCGCTTCCCAGCGGTAGAGCGGGTTGCCCCAGAGCTGGCCGGTGGGCGAAAAGCCATCCGGGGGGACACCCGCCACTGCTGTGGGGAGGTTCTCCTTGTCCAGCTGAAAGAGGCCCGGGTTTGCCCATGCGTCCGCCGAATCCAGCGCCACATAGATGGGGATGTCGCCAATGATCTGGATGCCCTTGCTGTTGGCATAAGCCTTCAGTCTGCGCCACTGCTCCTCAAATTTGAACTGGAGATACTTGTGGTATTCCACCTCAAAGTACAGCTCCCGGCGGTAGTAGTCCATGGCGGGCTGCCAGCGCAGACGGATGTCCTCGGCCCACTCGATCCACGGCTTGCCCTCAAAGCGGCCCTTGACCGCCATGAACAGGGCAAAATCGTCCAGCCACCACTTGTTTTTCTCACAGAACGCCGCAAATGCCTCGTTGTGGCCGATGTCGCTGCGGGAGTAGGCCAGCCGCAGCAGGCGGCCCCGCTCTGTGTAGAGGCGGCTGTAGTCGATGTCATCTGCCTTGCGGCCAAAGTTTGCCTTTTTGCACTCGGCGGCGGTCAGCGCCCCTTCCTCCACCAGAGCATCCAGACTGATGAAATACGGATTGCCCGCAAAGGCGGAAAAGCTCTGATAGGGGCTGTCGCCGTAGCTGGTCACGCCCAGCGGCAGGATCTGCCAGTAGGTCTGCCCGGCTTCCTTGAGCCAGTCCACAAAGTCGTATGCTTCCTGCGAGAAGCAGCCGATGCCGTAAGGGGACGGCAGACTGCTGATGGGCAGCAAAATGCCTGCACTTCTCTGCATCTTCGTTTACCTTCCTTTATAACTCGATCAAAATACCGGCATGGTCGGACACCTGCGGCTCCCGCAGGCCGTTGAACACGACCCGGCTGCTTTTTACGGCGAGCGCCTTGGAGCACCAGATCTGATCGATGCGCTTTTTGGCCGCTGCATCCGGGGCATCCCGCCAGCCATCAATGGCCTGCACGACGGTGTAGCCCTCGTCCCGCTGCTGTGCCAGACGATAGGTATCCTGCCAGCCGCTGCGGAGGATGAGGTCGTAGCCCTCCCCCCGCACATCGGCTTCGCTGTTGAAATCTCCCATCAGGAAGGCGTTCTGCTTTGCACCTGCCGCCTGCGACAGCTTTTCCCACTGGGCCGAGAAGGGTTCTTCTTCGTCCTTCCACCAGCCCAGATGCACCGCATAATACCAGACATCTCCTGCACAGATGCCCAGTGCACGGCGGGTCTTCCAGTATTTATAATCACTGCTTTTGCTCAGCAGAAGGTTTTCGGCGGCGGTGATGGGGGCACGGCTGAACACCGCCATCCCCTCATCGTACCTGTCGTAGCCGATCTTTGCCGGGAGCCAGCTCCAATGGTAATGCACGCCCCGCTCTTCCAGCATCCGGGCCACTGCTGCGGCGTGGTTGTCCGCTTTCAGCAGCACCATATTGCCGGGGCAGGGGTAGTATCCCGCCGGGACATCCCCCAGCAGCGGAGCGGCGGCCGTCTGGTTCACCTCCTGCAGGGCGAACACATCCGGCTGCTCCTCTGCGATGAAATCTACAAAAGTGTCCCGCTTTGCCTCATAGTCCGGCTCAATGAGGCTGTGGGTATTCAAAGTCAACAGTTTCATGGTCTTTACAAAATATCGTTGATGTCAGATTTCAGGACGTCTGCCTTGGGGCCGTACACGGCCTGAATGCCGTCGCCCTTGACCAGCAGGCTCAGAGCGCCCTCGGCCTTCCATGCGGCGAGGTCGGCGACCTTGGCGGGGTCCTTCACGGTAACGCGCAGACGGGTCATGCAGGCGTCCACCAGCACGATGTTCTCCCGGCCGCCCAGCAGAGCGATGATGCGCTCGGCCTGACCGTTATCCGACTTTTTCTCGGTCTTGGCGGCGGTATCGTCCGCGTTATCGTCGGTATAGTTGCCCAGACGGCCCGGCGTTGCCAGCTTGAGCTTGCCGATCATGAAGTAGGCCACAAAGTAACCGATGACAAAGAATGCGGCGACGCAGAGCACAAAGTTGATGATGTCACCGCCCAGACCGGCCTGCAGGGACATGGGGATGCGGGTGATGAATTCCAGATTGCCGAAGGAGTGCAGGCGCAGATGGATGATGCCTGCCATGGCGAAGGCGCAGCCCTGCAGCAGGGCGTACACGATGTACAGCGGCATGGCGCAGAACATGAACATGAATTCCAGCGGCTCGGTGACGCCGGTGAGGAAGACAGCCAGCGCGGTGGAGATGAACATGGACTTATAGTTTGCGCGCTTGTCGGCATCCACCCGGCGGAACATGGCCAGTGCAATGCCCAGCAGCAGACCGGTAGCACCGATCATCTGGCCCACCTTGAATCGGGCGGGGGTAACGGTAGCCAGCAGGTTATTGTAAGCGGCCATGTCACCAGCCTTCTTGAAGTTGATGAGGTCGTTGGCCCATGCCAGCCACAGCGGGTCCTGACCGAACACCTGACTGCCTGCGTTGACGCCGGTAGCGATGGTGTAGGTGCCGCCGAAGGAGGTGTAGTTCATGGGGATGGTCAGCATGTGGTGCAGGCCGAAGGGCAGCAGCAGACGTTCCAGCGTGCCATAGATGAACGGAGCCAGAATCGGAGAGGTCTCGGAAGAGTTGGCGATCCAGATGCCGAAGTTGTTGATGCCGGTCTGAACCACAGGCCAGAACAGCGACAGAACGATGGAGATGACCACCGAGTAGCCGATGACCACCATGGGCACGAAGCGCTTGCCGTTGAAGAAGGCCAGTGCATCCGGCAGCTTGCGGAAATTGTAGTATTTATTGTATGCCACGCCGCCCACGAAACCAGCGATGATGCCCACAAACACGCCCATGTTCAGCGCCGGAGCACCCAGCACAGAGGTAAAGTAGCCGTTGACGGCGATCTCCTGCCCGAACAGGGTGTGGGTCACAGCGTTGGGGTCTTCCAGCATGGCGCTGGTGACGCCGAAGATGTTGCCGGTGATGACGTTGATGAGGGCAAACGCCAGCACGGCCGCAAAGGCACCGCCGGCACGCTCCTTCGCCCAGCTGCCGCCGATGGCCACGGCGAACAGGATGTGCAGATTGTTGATGACCGCCCAGCCGATGTTCTCCATGGTGGTGCCGATGGTCATGACCGCTGCAATGTCGCCGCCGCCCATCTGCACCAGCTTGCCCAGACTGATCATCAGACCGGCAGCGGGCATGACGGCGATGACGGTCATCAGCACCTTGCCCAGCTTCTGCAAAAAGTCGAAGTTGATGAAGCCCTTCTTTTTCGGCTTCTCTGCGCTGGCCTCTTTGGCCGCAGGTGCTGCTTCCGCTGCCTCGGCAGGCTGTGCCTCTTTTGCCGTCAGGGTCAGCACCGGCGTCTTGCCTGCCGCCGCAATGCCCTCGGCACAGTGCAGCTCCATATCGTCTGCGCCGCCGGTCAGAACAATGGAAGTGATGGTTTTCAGGCCCCGCTCCCGGATGAGCGCAAGGTCTGCCTTGGCCACAGGCTGACCGGCCTTGACCCGGTCGCCCTCTTTCACCAGGATTTCGAAGCCCTCGCCGTTCAGGCTGACGGTCTCCAGACCCACATGGACCAGGATCTCCAGCCCATTGTCTGCCGCAAAGCCAATGGCGTGTTTCGTTTCGGCGATGGTCTCCACCGTGCCATCCACCGGGCTGCAGAACAGCCCATCGGACGGCTCGATGGCGATGCCTTCGCCCAGAACGCCGCTGGCAAAGGTCTCATCCGGGACTTCGCTCAGCGGGACGAGTGTTCCGCTGAAGGGTGCTGTCACGACAATAGAACGTGTCGTTGTGGTCATGATGTTCCTCCTTATTCTTCCTCTTGCATCATTCTGTGCAACTATTGCATTCAAGTTGCGTAGTTTTGTGCAACAAGAATAATCCAAATCCGCAACTTTTACAAGAGTTTTTTGGAGTTAAAATAAACTTTCTACGTTTCGCACAACCGCTTGCGAGATTCTTTGTGGAAATTGTCGAGGGTACGCAGAGGGCAGGATTGCACCGTTTGCGCAATTCCTTGCGCAAACATTGACATCGCGTGGGAACCGCTTTACAATAGAGCTATTACATCAGGGAGGAACAGACTATGGCAGTTACCATCAAAGATGTCGCGGCGGCGGCGGGGGTCTCCCCCTCCACCGTGTCCCGCACCTGCAAGGACAGCCCCTCCATCAGCCGGGACACCAAGGAGCGGGTGCGCCGCGTCATGGCACAGCTGGGCTATGAGCCGAACTTTGAGGCCGAGCCGGTGGAGGCATTTTCCAAGACCATCGGCATCATTCTGCCCTCCTCCCAGCGGGATGTCTACGAAAACGCATTCCATCTGGAGATCATCCGCGGCATCGGGCAGTTCTGCAACCAGCGGCGGTATGTGAACACGGTCATCACCGGGCAGGACGATGCCGAGATCTTGGACGCCATCCAGAGCATGGTGGCCAACGCACAGGCGGACGGCTTCATCCTGCTCTATTCCAAAAAGGACTGCCCGGTGGCGGCCTATCTGCGCAGCGAAGGGCTGCTCCATGTCATTGTGGGCAAGGCGGCACAGTCAGCCAACCAGACCATCTACATCGACAATGACAACGCCCTTGCGGGAGAGGAAGCCGCCGATTACCTCTACGAGCTGGGCCACCGCCGCATCGCCTACTTCGGGGTCAGCAATGCGATGCTGTTTTCGGCAGAGCGCAGGCGGGGCTACCAGATGTCCCTGCTCAAGCACGGCATCACCCCCCGCGAAGAGGACTGCGTGGAGGTCAACACCCTGAACGATGCTTACGAGGAACCGCTGAAAGCCCTTCTCACCGCCCCGGACCGTCCCACCGCCATGCTGGTCAGCGACGACATCCTTGCCGTGGTGCTGGAGCAGTTCTGCGGCAAGCTGGGGCTGCACATCCCCAAAGACCTCTCCATCGTGTCCTTCAACAACTCACTGTTCTCCCGCATCACCAGCCCCCAGCTGACCACCGTGGACGTCAACCCCTACCAGCTGGGCATGGAAGCCGCCAGCCAGACCATCAACCACATCGAAAATCCGAACCTTCTGGCCACAAAGATCATCGTGCCGCACCAGCTCATCCCACGGGAGAGCTGCTGCCCGCCGCCGGAGGTCTGAGTTCAAAACAAAAAATCATCCGCGATCATTTCTCATAAACGGTCTGAACCTCGTGAGATCTTATCGCGGATGATTTTTCTTTTCAGGTGGCCTGCCCTCTCCTATTTTTTCCGGTATTCCCGCGGCGTCATGCCGAAGTGTGCCTTGAAGGCCCGGTTGAAATAGGAGAGAGTTTCAAACCCGCACCGGGAGGCGATGGTCAGGATGGTCTCATCCGTAGTTTGCAGCGCTTCGGCGGCGGCGTTCAGGCGGTATTCGTTCAGAAAGGCGATGAAGCTCTGCCCCGTCATCTGCCGGAACCATCGCATGAAGTGGCTGGCGCTGAAGGAGCAGACCCCGGCAGCATCGGCGACCCGAAGCGCCTCAGCATAATGGGCCGAGAGCCATTGCAGGACGGCTTTCAGCCGCTGGGTGTCGGCGGTCTCTGCAGGGAGCTGCTGCTTTCCCTGTGCAAGGAGCAGGGCCAGAAAGCGCAGCAGCGCCCCCTTGACCAGCAGCTCATAGCCGGGGAGCTTCGAGCGGTTGGCCTCCTCCACCTCCCGCAGACAGGCGGCAGCCTGAAGATAGCACAAATCGTTTGGGGTCAGACGGGCAGGCAGCGACAGCCGCCCGCTCTGGAGCGGAAGCAGATATTTCTCGGCGCAAAGGTCCTCCGCACCACCCAGAAGCTCCAGCTCAAAAATAAGATTCTCGTATTCCATGGACTGTCCCTCCGTCTGCCGCAGGGCGTGGAGGGTGCCGGGCGTAAAAACGAAGATGTCCCCCATGCGGGCCGGGTAAGGCACAGCGCCCACCTGCACCAGCCCCGCGCCGCGCTTGACAAAGACCAGCTCCATGCTCTCCTGCCAGTGGAGCGCCACCTGCGGGAAATCCCCCGGGATGGTGCAGGGATACAGATTAAACGGGAACCGCACGGCACCGTGCTGCTTGGTTTCCTGCAAAGAAGCCTGATTTTGCATCGTCTCACCTCCTGATGATAGGATTGTACCATAGTCTGCACTTTTAAGGCAAGATTTTGATTGTTTTATGTGGTATATCTTGAATTGCAGATGTCAAACCTGTTTTCCGTAGCAAAGGAGGATCCATTTATGAACTTCACCGAGACCTTACAGAATCTCACGGGCAAGCCGCTGGCCGACTGCACGGATCAGGAGCTGTACCTCGCTCTGCTGGAGCTTGTCCGGCAGAAGAGCGCAGACCGTGTGCAGCCCGTCACCGGCCGCAAGCTGTACTATATCAGTGCCGAATTTCTCATCGGCAAGCTGCTGTCCAACAACCTCAT
Source organism: Faecalibacterium sp. (assembly GCF_052358865.1). NCBI lineage: Bacteria > Bacillati > Bacillota > Clostridia > Eubacteriales > Oscillospiraceae > Faecalibacterium > Faecalibacterium sp. The sequence continues at coordinate 41,576 of NZ_DAWCVJ010000010.1, read as the reverse complement.
CAATCTGGGGCTGTACGAGGAAGCCCGCGATGCACTGGCTGCTGCCGGAAAGCGCCTGTCGGACATCGAAGAAGTGGAGCCGGAACCTTCTCTGGGCAATGGCGGTCTGGGCCGCCTGGCGGCCTGTTTTCTGGACTCGCTCGCAACGCTGGGCCTGCCCGGCGACGGCGTGGGCCTGCGGTATCACTTCGGCCTGTTCCGCCAGTCCTTTGAGGACGGCGTCCAGAACGAAAAGCCCGACCCGTGGCTGACCGCCCACAGCTGGGCCGAAAAGACCGACGTCACCTATCCGGTGGAGCTGGCGGGCAAAGAGTACACCGCCCGGCTGTATAAGCTGGCCGTCACCGGCTACGAGGGCCGCACCAACACCCTGAACCTGTTCGATCTGGACACCATCGACGAGAGCATCGTCCACGACGGCATCGCGTTCGACAAGACCGCCATCGACAAGAACCTGACCCTCTTCCTCTACCCGGACGACTCCGACGAGGCAGGCCGCCGTCTGCGGGTGTACCAGCAGTACCTGATGGTCTCCGCCGGTGCCCAGCTCATTCTGGCCGAGTGCGCCGCCCGGGGCTGCTGCTATCATGATCTGGCCGACTACGCCGCCATCCAGATCAACGACACCCATCCCAGCATGGTCATCCCGGAGCTGATCCGGCTGCTGGGCGAGAAGGGCATCGAGTTTGAGGAGGCCGTGGCGATCGTCACCAAGACCTGCGCCTACACCAACCACACCATTCTGGCCGAGGCACTGGAAAAGTGGCCCCGCGCCTATCTGGATGCCGTTGTGCCCCAGCTGATGCCCATTATTGAAAAGCTGGATGCTCTGGCCCGCACCCGCACCAAGGACGAGAGCCTTGCCATCATCGACAAGGACGACCGGGTGCATATGGCCCACATGGACATCCACTTCACCCACTCCACCAACGGCGTGGCGGCGCTCCACACCGAGATCCTGAAAAATTCGGAGCTGCACGGCTTCTACGAGCTGTACCCGGAAAAGTTCAACAACAAGACCAACGGCATCACCTTCCGCCGCTGGCTGCTGGAATGCGACCCTCGCCTGACCGCTGTGCTGGAACAGCGCATCGGCTCCGGTTTCCGCAAGGACGCAGCTGAGCTGGAAAAACTGCTGGCCTTTGCCGACGACGAGACCGTGCTCGGCGAGCTGACCGCCGTGAAGAAGGCCAACAAGGAAGCGCTGGCGGACTGGCTGCTGCGCACCCAGAAGGTGCAGATGAACCCCTCTGCCCTGTTCGATATTCAGTCCAAGCGCCTGCATGAGTACAAGCGTCAGCAGCTGAATCTGCTGTACCTCATCCATCAGTACCACGAGATCAAGGCCGGGCACCTGCCTGCTGTCCCGCTGGTGAGCATCTTCGGAGCCAAAGCCGCTCCGGCCTACACCATTGCCAAGGACATCATCCACGCCCTGCTGACCCTCTCCAAGGTCATCGCCGCCGACCCGGAGGTGTCCAAGTGGCTGCAGGTGGTCTTTGTGGAGAATTACAACGTCACTGCCGCCGAAAAGCTCATCCCGGCCTGTGACCTGTCCGAGCAGATCAGTCTTGCCTCCAAGGAGGCCTCCGGCACCGGCAACATGAAGTTCATGCTGAACGGTGCGCTGACGCTGGGCACCATGGACGGTGCCAACGTGGAGATCAGCCAGCAGGTGGGCGATGAAAACATCTATATCTTCGGCCAGACCTCCGATCAGGTCATCCACCGCTATGCCGTGGGCGATTACGACCCGGCCCAGTGGGTGGAGGGCGATGCCAACATCCGCCGGGCCATCGACTTCCTGACCGGCCCCGAGATGCTGGCCACCGGTCACGCCGAAAACCTGACCCGTCTCCACGACGAGCTGATCCACAAGGACTGGTTCCAGACCCTGCCGGACTTCAACGCCTACGTCGTGCGGAAGGGGCAGGCCCTCAGCGATTACGCCTGCGACCCCATGGGCTGGCGGCGCAAGTGTCTGGTGAACATTGCCAAAGCGGGGATGTTCTCCTCCGACCGTACCATCGCCGAGTATGACCGCGACATCTGGCATCTGGGCAAGTGAGCTGAATTACCCCAACAAAAAGCTCCGTCATCAAAATAGAGCGCATAGAACCGATACAAAAAGCACAGCCCCGTTCTGGTGAAGGAATCCAGAACGGGGCTGTATTGATGAAGGAGAAATGAAGGGAATATCAGGTTACAGATTCAGCTCAAACTGTTCCGCCGTAACAGTTGCCTTGCCATCGGCAGCAAAGGTGATGCCGTCGGCAGACTGGGGAGTGTAGATCCATGCGGTCATGGTCTGCTCGCCATCGTTAGCGAAAACTTCGATGCTGTTTTTGTCCAGCAGGATACGGAGTTTGAGCGCACCGTTCTGGCTGCGGACCTTGCAGCTGCGGCGGTGCACGATGTCGGCACGGGAACCGGCATAGCTGCGGTCCAGCGCCAGCTCGGAAGTGTAGGGGTCGTAGGTCAGGCTGGTGTGATGGTCTGCGTCAGCAGCCAGCTTGAGGGTAAAGGAGCGGTATTCGCCGGGCTGCACCGTGACGGTCAGGTCGGCCACACGGCCCTTGATGCCTTCCAGAGAAGTTTCGCCCTGCACCGTCACATTTTCGTGGAAGGTGCGCTTACCGTGGACGGCATCCAGCTCCCGCACCGGGGTCTGAATAATGCGCCCATCCTTGATGTGCAGTTCGCGCGGGCAGATGGTCTGCCCGAACCACTTGCAGCCCCGGGGCTTATCCTCGGTGTCCGACCAGGTCTGCAGCCATGCGGTCATGATGCGGCGGCCATCCGGGGCAAGGGTGGTCTGGGTGGCGTAGAAGTCGATGCCGCCGTCCATCAGCTGCACGTTTTCCTTGATGAAGGTGTGGGTCACTTCGTCGTAGCTGCCGATGAAGGCAATCACGTTGTGACCGTTGTGGAACTCGCCCTTGGGCAGCATCTCCATGGGGCCGAGCATCAAGATCTGCTTGCCGTCCAGTGGGAAGAAGTCCGGGCACTCCCACATTTTGCCGTACTGATTGTTGCAGCGTTCCAGCACCGTGACAAAGTGCCAGTCGAAGCCGTCCTTGCTCTGGAACAGTGCCGCTGCGCCGCTGCCGTCCTCGGCGAGGCAGACAGTGACGGCGGAGTAGGTGCCGTCGGCCTCACGCCAGATCTTGGGGTCCCGGAAGTCGAACTTGCTGAAGCCTTCCGGCAGGTCTTTCTGGGTCAGGACGGGATTGCAGGCAGGCTTTTCGTAGTCGAGACCGTCACCGATGGCAATGCTCTGGGTCTGGATGTCCCGCATCTCCCCATTGGGCTGCTTTTCTGCCACCACGCTGGTGTACATCAGCAGCTGCTTGCCGTCATCCATCTCGGTGGCAGAGCCGGAGAAGCAGCCGGGGCCGTTGTCCACCGGAGAATCCGGGGCCAGTGCACAGGGCAGATACTCCCAGTGCAGCAGGTCGGTGCTGACGGCGTGACCCCAGTGCATGGGTGCCCACCGCACATCGTAGGGGTTATACTGATAGAACTGGTGATACTTCCCTTTATAATAAGAGAAGCCGTTGGGGTCGTTCAGCCAGCCCACATAGGGGGTCAGGTGGTAGGCAGGGCGTTCCGCCGGGGAAATGGCCGCGCCGTGCTCGGCCTCGTAGGCGCGGGCTTTTTGTAAAGTCAAATCGTTCATGGAATCCTCCAAAGGAAAGAATTCTTATGCGTAGTAAGCATCCAGATATTTCTGCATAATGCCCAGATAGTCGGACAGGCCGTAGGCTTCCAGCTTACTCAGATATTCGTTCCACTCTGCATCCGTAGTGCCGTTCATGATCCAGTCCGCCTTCTGAGTATTCATGTAGGTCTGCAGATCTGCCTGCAGGTTAGAGACCTGCTCGGTGTCCTCGTTGCTCATAAAGACATTGGGATAGACATAATCGTTGTTCATATCCGGGGTGTAGATCTCCTTGATCCAGTCCAGACGGTACTGTGCATCGTCCGGGCAGGTAACGTATACACCATAGTAATCATCCAGAACCGCCAGAGGCCCACTGACACACTGCGCTTCACGGACTTCCACGGGAGAAGCATCGCCCAGAGGAGCGTGCTTCAGCATGGGCTCGCCCTTATCGTTGGTGGACAGTTCAAAAATATTAAAGCCTTCCGCATCGCCGTAAGTACCCCAGTTGTTCTGCGGAGACTGGAGGGGAGCGTACATCTGATCCAGCCATGCGCAAACCAATGCGGGGTTAGTTGCCTTTGCGGTGACAACGCATCTGCCGCGGGCAAAGCCGCTGGTGAAAGAGCCGTTCTGCGGGGTGATATTGCGGGTATCGGCGGTCAGGGCAGGCAGCGGCTCCCAGTCGGTCAGGTTGTCAATGTTGGCAACATCCCAGCTGAAGCAGACACCATAGCGGCCAGCCTTGCCCTTGGAAACATAGGTGGACCACTCCTGCGTGAAGCACTCCGGGTCAATGAGCTTCTCGGCATACAGCTTGTGCAGCCAGTCCAGACCATCACGGTAGCCCTGCTGGGTGGCGGCACAGATGACTTTCCGGTCGTTGGTAACGGCGATATGGCGGTCTTTGTCTGCATCGCCGTAGCCTTCGCCAAAGCCATTGATGAGGATGCTGGGATCCTGATCGCCGTTGTTGACGATGCAGGACATGGGGATGATGTCGCCGTCAATGCCATACTCTGCCTTGATAGAAGCGGCGTTATCACGGAATGCCATCAGCACCTGTTCAAACTCGTCCACTGTGGTGGGCATCGACAGACCGAGGAAGTTCAGCCACTTGGTATTGATGAAGCTCATGTTGCCAACGGTCTGGATGGCGGTCTTTTCTGCGCCGAGCTGCTCGATCCAGGGCAGTGCCCAGATGTGGCCATCGCTGTCGGTGCACATGGTGCGGTACTCCGGGTACTTCTCAAAGACCTTCTGGAGATTCGGCATATTGTTGTCAATGTAGTCTTCCAGATTGAGGATGACACCCTGATCTGCGTAGCGCAGCAGATTGCTGTCGGTAAAATCAGCAGTAAAAACAAAATCCGTCAGGGTGTTGGGGTTGGACATATTCAGGGTGATCTTATCGCTCCACTGGTCGGACTGGATGGCGGTCCAGTCGATGTGCACATTGGTCTGCTCTTCCAGACGCTTGAAGATGGTGCGGTTGTTCGGCTCGGGTTCACTGCCCACAGGGAAGCTGGTCATACCGGTAAAGGTGACCTTTTCGGACAGCGGAAATTCAACGGCACCGGTTACGTCCACAGCTGCGGCAGCAGAATTGTTGCCGCCGTTGGATTTGCCGCCGCCACAGGCAGACAGAGCAGCGGCAGAGCCCGCCAGAGCGCAGACCTTGAGGAAGTTGCGGCGAGAGATCAGCTTTTTCATGGTATTTTCTCCTTTTTCATGTTTCTTTTTCGTGTGACAGATGAGCGTACCGGCTCATAAAATTCTGGAATATCCTCAGCCTTTAATGGAACCAGCCATGATGCCGGCATCAAAATACTTCTGGAAGAAGGGATACATCACCAGCAGCGGCAGACTGGAAATAATAATGGTTGCATATTTGAGCAGCTCTGCCATCTTCGCACGTTCGGCAGTGCTCTGGATATCTGCGATCATACCGGATTCCGGCTGGCTCTGGATCAGGATGGAACGCAGCACCAGCTGCAGCGGCTGCTTCGATGCGCTGTTCAGGTAGATCATGGCGTCAAAGTAGCTGTTCCACATTGCCACGAACTGCCACAGAGCCAGAACTGCCACCACCGGCATACAGACGGGCAGCAGGATCTTGAAGAAGTAAAGCATCTCGCTGGCTCCATCCACATCCGCAGCTTCACGCAGCTCACGCGGGATGCCTTGATAATAGGTACGGGCAATGATCATGTTCCACACGCTGAATGCTCCCGGCAGAATGACCGCCCACATGGAATCCAGCAGACCCAGATTGTTGATGAGCAGGTAGGTGGGGATCAGACCGCCGCTGAAAAACATCGTGATCACAAACAAGGTGTTGAAGATACTTTTGCCTTTGAAGTCCGGCAGCGACATGGGATAAGCGGCAAGCATCGTCACAGCTACCGAGATGATGGTGAAGATGATCGAGTAAAGTACTGCGTTCTTGAAGCCGACCCAGATCTGCTTGTCCGAAACGACACGCTGGTAAGCATCCAGACTCCACTTGCTGAAATCAAAGGAGATGCCCTTGTTTTGCAGAGTGACCGGGTCCATAAAGGACGCGATGACGATGTAGATCATCGGAATGATGATCGCCAGCAGGAACACGCCCAGAAGTGCGTAGCCGCAGTACAGGATGATCTTATCTTGTCTGGTGTAGAGGGCCATTTTTGATTTTTTCTGTTTTGCCATGGTAAACCCCTCCTTACAAGCCCTTGCCATCGTTCATTTTGGCAACGACCTTGTTCACTGCGATCAGCAGGATGACGTTGACAACGGTGTTGAACAGACCGACTGCCGTGGAAAAGCTGTAATCGCCGTCCAACAGGCCCTTTTTATAAACATACGTTGCAATGATCTCGGCCGTGTTCAGGTTCAGGTCAGTTTGCAGGGCATAGGCTTTTTCAAAACCGATGCTCATGATGTTGCCTGCCTGCAGGATAAACTGAATAACGACCATATCCTTAATGGCGGGCCACTCCACCGTCATGATCTGCTGGATCAGGTTTGCGCCGTCGATCATCGCAGCTTCCTTCAGATCTTTGCTGGCGTTAGAAAGGGATGCGGTGTACATGATGGATGCCCAGCCGGCACCCTGCCAGATGCCGCTGATGATGTAGATGGGGCGGAACGCTTCCGGCAGCGTCATGAAGTTGATGCTGGTGTGAAGCAGGCCGTTCACCGGACCGGTGACACTCAGCAGCACCCGGACGATACCGCACAGCACGATGACCGAGATGAAGTTGGGCATATACAGCACCAGCTGCACCTTCTGCTTGATCTTCTTGCTCTCGATACGGTTGAGCAGGAATGCCAGCAGGATAGGGATCGGGAAGCCCCACAGCAGACCGTAGACGCTCAGCTTCAGGGTGTTGATCAGATAGCGCTGGAAGTCCGGCGAGGACATGAAGCGGGTAAAGTTTTTGAAGCCTACCCACTCGCTGCCCCAGATGCCCTTGAAGGGATTGTACTTCTGGAATGCGATCAGCACACCGCCCATGGGAGCGTACTTGAACACCAGCGTCAGCACCACGGCAGGCAGCAGGAACAACAGGTAAAGCTGCCAATGCCGTTTGATGTAGACCCATGTGTTGTGCAGCTTGCGTTCTGCCGTCAACACAGCCGTTTCCGGCGAGGCTGTCTTTGCTTTCATGAATCATTCTCCTCCTTTTGATTTGTTTGCCGCTTGATCAGTGTTTTACATTTGCACCTTTGAATTTTACGTTTTTTTCATTTCGATTGTGCAAATGTAAAATTCTCTAATTCATTTATACCACGCAAACAAGCGAATGTCAATGATAATTCATGGGATACATAAAGAAATACTGTGCATTCGTACAGGTGCACAAATTCGAAAGTGCGTAAATATGCAAAATGATGATTTGCATTTTTACATTTGACTAATTTGTGCATTTGCACTATACTGGAGTCATAAAGAATACGAACCGTCACCAGACTTTATCTATAAAAGGATATCTGCCCCTATATTATAAAGAAAGAGGATGACTTATGGCAACCAAAGTCACCATTCAGGATATTGCCGACGAACTGCAGCTTTCCCGCAACACAGTTTCAAAGGCCATCAACAACACCGGTGTGCTGGCAGATGCCACACGGGAAAAGATCCTGCGCAAAGCCGCCGAAATGGGCTATAAGCAGTTTGCCTATCTGCCGCTGTTTCAGGAAAACGCTGCAAAAGCAGCAGAGCCTTTCATTCTGCCGAGTGACAAACGGGAGATCGCCATGCTGACGACCCAGTTTCTGAGCAGCTCTCACTTTTCCTCCATGATGCTGGATCGTTTCCAGGCGGAAATCGACCATCTTCACAGCGGCATGACCATCCATCGCATTTCTCCCATAGAGCTGAAAGAGAAAAAACTTCCATCTTCTCTTAACATCCAGCGCACAGCCGGCATCATCTGCTTTGAAGTATTCGACTATGACTACGCACAGATGCTGTGCGATCTGGATGTTCCGCTGCTGTTTGTAGACACCCCTGTGATGGATATGCGTCCTCCTCTTAAAGCTGACCGCCTTTATATGGAAAACCGCATTGAGATCCAGAATGCGGTGGCCCACATGGTCCAGCGCGGCAAAAAACACATCAGCTTTGCGGGGGATAAAAACCACTGTCAGTCCTTCTTTGAGCGTTATATGGCTTATAAGGATGCAATGGAGCACTTTGGTCTGACAGAAGGCCTGAGCACCTGTGCGATGCCATCTGGACAGCAGAACTATCCGGCATCCCTGTACGAAACCATACGTCGGTTCAAAACGATGCCGGATGCCTTTGTCTGCGCCAATGACTTTGTTGCCATGGATCTGGTCAAGGCATTGAATGAGCTGGGGTATTCGGTTCCCGATGATATCTGGGTCTGCGGCTTCGATGACAGTCAGGAGGCTTCCTACTTTGTCCCCCGTCTGACTTCGATCCATATCCATGAACAGATCATGGGCTACACCGCTGCCAATCTGCTTATGACCCGCATCGAAGAGCCATCGCTGAACTATCGCACCGTCTATACGGAAACCAACCTGATCCTGCGCGAATCCACAGGAGATTGAGCGAAAGGAGAACCCCCATGCGTGACCTGTGCAATACGGACAAGCCGCTGTTTGCTGTGCTGACGAAATTGACTTACAGTGCTTACCTGAACATCTTATGGCTCGTGTGCAGCCTGCCCATCGTTACCATAGGGGCTTCTACGACCGCACTGTTCTACGTCACGCTCAAAATGGCGGAAGATCGGGACGATGGTCTGACCCGGATGTTTTTTAAGGCGTTCCGGGAAAATTTTAAGCCTGCCACAAAACTCTGGCTTATCCTGCTGGCAGTCGGCAGTTTCCTGGCTGCGGATGGCTTTGTGCTGCGCCGAATGTGGAGCGAAAACATTTTCTGGACGCTGCTCACTGCAGTGCTTATTGGTGCGGCAGTTCTGTACGGCATCGTTCTGCTGTATACCTTTCCCCTGCTGGCACGCTTTGAAAACACCACCTTCGGCATTCTGAAAACAGCATTTCTCGTGGGTGTCCGGTATTTGTTTTGTACCCTGCTGATGGCGGCGATCTATGGCATCATGGGGTACGTCATCGTGTTTGTGTTCACGCCTGCATTCCTGCTGGGCATGGGCTTCTGCGCCATGATCTGCTCCTTTCTGATGCTTCGGATCCTCTATCTGATCGGTGGAGACCCTGACGCAGTACACGAGGAATACGACCATGACAAAAACTGACCGGGATACGCTCCGCTCCCTCCATGGGTACAAAAAGTGGGAGCACATCTGGGCATATTACAAGCTGCCCATTGCGATCGTGCTCATCGTCGTCTATATCCTTGGCTATGCAGCCTACCGCCATGTGACGAAAAAAGAGGATGTGCTTTACCTTGGTCTGGTAAATATCACTGCCGGGTCTGATCTGACGGAACAGCTTACCACCGGCTTTGCCGAGGCGCAGGGTCTGACCAAAAAGCAACAGGTCGATCTGCTGTCCGGCTTGCTGCTCAGCGAGAGCGAACGCGCAGAGGAGCAGTATGTATATGCTTCGGAGATGAAGCTGCTCGGTGCAGTCAGTGCCCAGCGGTTAGATGTTGTTCTGATGGACGAATATGCACGGGACCGACTGTTGGCAGATGATTATTTTCTCGATCTGCGGACGCTGGATCCGTCTTTCCATGCCCTGTCGGGTCTGAACGCCGGTGGGACCGTGCTGGATATTTCGGATACGCCGTTTGTCAGGCAGGCAGGTTTTTCTGGCAGAGTCTATCTTGGGGTGGTGCAGAATGCACCGCACCCGGAGCGTGCAGCCGCTTACATTCATTATCTGTTCCAACGGTGATCGTTGGGTTTCACATCAAGAATAAGGAGAATTATCATGGACATTGTAACGATTGGTGAAGTTTTGATCGACCTGACCCAGACCGGCAAGGATGCGCGCGGCATTCCTCAGTTTGCCGCAAACCCCGGCGGTGCCCCGGCAAATCTGGCCGTGGCTGCTTCTAAACTGGGCGCACAGACTGCCTTTATCGGCAAGGTGGGTGCGGATGCCTTTGGCCGCTACCTGAAAGAGGTTCTGGCAGAAAACAAGGTGGATGTTTCCGGCATGGCGGTGGATGCAGACCACCCCACCACCATGGCGGTGGTCTCGGTGGATGCCACCGGCGAGCGGGATTTCAGCTTCTACCGCAGCGCCAACGCTGACGTGATGCTGAGCAAAGAGGACATTTCGGACGAGGCTCTGAAAGCCGCGAAAATCGTCCACTTCGGCTCTGTCAGCCTGACCGCTGACCCCTCCCGCACTGCCACGCTGGATGCCGCTGCCCGCGCTAAAAAGCTGGGCGCTGTCATTACTTATGACCCCAATTACCGTGCCAACCTCTGGAAGAACAAAGAGGAGGCCATTGCCCAGATGAAGGCTCCCCTGCCGCTGGTGGATATTCTGAAAGTTTCCGATGAGGAGCTGCCCCTGCTCACCGGCACCACCGACTGCGAAAGCGGCACGGCACAACTGGCACAGAACGGCATCCGGCTGATTTTTGTCACCTTGGGTGCAAACGGCGTGTTCTACCGCTTTGGAGACAAGACCGGCCATGTGGCTGGCGTTCCCTGCAAGGTGGGCGACACCAACGGCGCAGGCGATACCTTCTTTGGGGCTGCCCTGTCCAAGCTCTGCAAGGAGGAGCTGGACACCCTGACGGTGGACAAGTTGGAAAGCATTCTGGCCTTTGCCAACAAAGCGGCCAGCATCACCACCAGCCGCCATGGTGCCATCCCCGCCATGCCCACCCTTGCGGAAGTGGAGGGCTGAACCATGGCAGCAAAACAGGAATTTGAGTCTCGGTTTGCCAAGCACAAGGACGAGCTGGAATGGCTGTTCATGGAACTGTACCACAACCGGGAAGGGCTGGAGGTTCTGGAGCGGGAGATGGCAGAAGCCTACAACGCCCGCAGCGCCGAGCTGAAAGCACTGGACAAGGCACGCTCTGCCGACCCGGAGTGGTACAAGCGGGGCAATATGTTCGGCATGACCATGTACACCGACCTCTTTGCCGGAAATTTGAAAGAACTGGCAAAGAAGCTGCCCTACCTCAAGGAGCAGAAGCTGACCTATCTGCACCTGATGCCCCTTTTGCAGATGCCCCACCCCCACAACGATGGCGGCTATGCGGTGGAGGATTTCGATACCGTAGACCCGGCACTTGGCACCAACAAGGATCTGGAAAACCTGACCCGTGAACTGCGCAAGGCGGGCATCAGCCTGTGTCTGGATTTTGTCATGAACCACACCGCCAGCACCCACCGCTGGGCGATGGCGGCAAAAGCCGGAGACCCGTGGTTTCAGGCCTATTACCATCTCTATGACGACCGCACCATCCCCGACCAGTACGAGCAGACGGTGCCGCAGGTGTTCCCCAACACTGCCCCCGGCAACTTTACATGGTGTGAGGAGATGCACAAGTGGGTGCTGACCACCTTCCACGACTACCAGTGGGATCTGAACTACGGAAACCCGGCGGTGTTCGTAGACATGACCAAGAGCATCCTGCACCTCGCCAACCTTGGCGTGGAGGTGTTCCGCATTGATGCCGTGCCCTACATCTGGAAGCAGCTGGGCACCACCTGCCGCAACCTGCCGCAGGTGCACACCATCGTGCGGATGCTGCGCATGGTGCTGGAATGCGTCTGCCCGGCGGTCATCCTCAAGGGCGAGGTGGTCATGGCTCCCAAGGAGCTGGCGGCGTACTTCGGCACCCCGGAAAAGCCGGAATGCCATATGCTCTACAACGTGTCCACCATGGTCAACCTGTGGGGTGCCCTTGCCAGCCGGGACACCCGGCTGCTGAAGGCGCAGCTGGATGCCCTGCACGCCCTGCCGGACAACTGCTGGTTTGTAAACTATCTGCGCTGCCACGATGATATCGGCTGGGGTCTGGACGAGGCGGTGGAAAACCGGCTTGGCATCGACCCGCAGAAGCATAAAGAATATCTGTACCACTTCTATGAGGGCAATTTCCCCGGCAGCTGGGCAAAGGGCGAGCTGTACAACTACGACCCCGCCACCGGCGATGCCCGGAGCTGCGGCACCACCGCCAGCCTGTGCGGCGTGGAGCAGGCACTGGAAAAGGACGATAAAACCGCACTGGACTACGCCGTGAAGCGTGACCTTTTGCTGCACACCGCCATGGCGTTTTTGCAGGGCTTCCCCATGCTGAACTGCGGCGATGAGATTGCGCAGCTCAACGGCTGGGATTACAAAAACGACCCTGACCGTGTGGAGGACAGCCGCAATCTGCATCGCAGCAAATTCAACTGGGAAGATGCCAAACAGCGCACCCAAAAGGGCACGCTGCAAAACCAGCTGTGGCAGGGCATGGAGCAGCTGCGCCAGATGCGGGCAGACCCCTGCTTTGCCCCGGATGCGTGGGTGACCACATGGGACAGCCACAACCCCGGCGTGCTGGCGCTGGTACGCAAGCGCGGCGAGGAAACGCTGGTGGGACTGTTCAACTTTACCGAGTACCCGGCAGGGGCAAGTCTGGACGCGCTGGGCGGTAAGTATCACACCCCGGAGGGCGCTTCCGTCTGGCTGGCTGATGTGGAGCTGGAGCCGTATCAGGCGCTGCTGGTAAAAAACAAATAAGCAAAAACCAGAACTGCGGGCTGAATCAGCGATGCAGTTCTGGTTTTTTGTGGTTCTTTTTAATGTGTCACCGTCACGGATCTGTTGCTTGCAGCACGCAGGCACAATACCCCGGCTCCGGCTGGTAACAATGGATGGTCAGGTATTTATCCGCCTCCGGGCTGTAATCGTGAAGCGTGTGCTTTGTGCCGTTCAACGCCACATCTGCATACGATACCAGCCACTTTTTATCGCCATTGGGGAACACCTTGTAAAAAGAGCGATCCAGCATTTCTTCCACTGGCACACCCTCGATATTTGCCATTTCTGCGTTGCAGTAGCGGAAGATGAAATCCACGCCATGCCCGTCCTCATTAAAGACCAGCTCAATGACGCAGAACGCCAGCGGCATATCGTCCAGCAGGCTGCATTTTTCCAGCAGGCTCATGTTCATGGAGTGGGGCTGTGTGTCTGCCACCCCAATCTCCGCACGCAGGCGGCGATGGTCGCTCATCCCACGCTTGCGTCCCTGAAAGGTGCGCCCGTCGGACATGGTATAGACCCCATCGTTGCTGATATTTACGATCTGGCTGCGGCACACTGCGATCCCTTTGCTGATGTTCAGAAACCGGTCTTCCGGCAAAACAGACAAGACGCTGTGCAGCGGAGCATACAGCGCAGCTTCTTCCCCATCCATGCGGTGAACGACCGTTTTGCGGTCGTTACGGTAAAGATACAAGATGTTTTCTGGGCAAAGGTCATTTTTCTGAAACCACTCATGCAGATCATTCATCGCCATACTCCTTTGTCAGTTGGATATGTTTAGTATAGCATACCTCCGTGCAGAGCACAAGAACGGCTTGATTAAAATTCATTTCAACGGAGTTTTCGCCAATTTACATCGAGCGTTTTTGTCAATATTCACGTTTTTAATGTCGAAAGTGCGGAAACCGTTGACTTTCAGGCATTTTCTGTGTATTCTGTAACATAGAAGGTCAAATGGTTTTTCGCAAGATGTATGAAGCACATCAAACGAGAGGTCTGACAGGAGAGCTTCCGCTATGAAAATGACTCGCCGAGATTTTCTGAATGTTTCCACTGCGGCTGCGGTGGTATGCGCAACCGCGCTTCTTCCTGTGGAGAAAGCCGCAGCAGTACAACAAACGATGGCGGCGCAGGAACTTCTGGAACAGACGTATCTGTACGCCTTTCCACTGGCTCTGATTGATGCGACCCGAAAGGTTTCAACCCACACAGAAACACCGAACAGTACCCGTGCGCCAATCAACCAGTTCTGCCACGCGGAAAAGCCGGCAGACGCCCACGGTCTGTGTAAAATAAATCCAGATATAAAGGAGGCAAACCACCATGAAGATGACCCGCAGAAACTTTCTTTCCACTTCAGCGGTTGCGGCGTTAGCCTGCGGCGCATCCCTGACCGCGCACGCAGCAGGCAGTACCGATGAAAACAGTCTGAACTTTATCACAGACATTTTCAAGGACTCCACCCAGCCGGGCGAGATCGAAGAGGCAACTGCTATCACGGCAGAAAAGAACGCCGAATGGTATGAAAAGCTGGATTTTTCAGACCGGCGGGAACTTGACAATGCAGCACGTGGCCTGCTGGACAATCAGGAAGGCAGGGTCATCTACAACGATGACGGAACAACGGCATGGGATCTGCAAGGCTATGGGGATCTGGACCGTGATGCGCCGGATACGGTCAACCCGAGCCTGTGGCGGAATACCCAGCTCAATGCCAAAGCCGGTCTGTTTGAAGTATGTGACGGCATCTATCAGGTGCGTGGCTTTGATATGGCCAATGCGACCTTCATCCGCACCAACAACGGCTGGATTATTTTTGATGTCCTGATGTGCAAAGAAAATATGCAGGCAGCAAAAGCGCTGATGGAAAACCGGTTCGGACCGCTGGATGTCAAAGCTGTGCTGTACAGTCATAGCCATGTGGATCACTTTGGCGGCGCAGAGGGTGCGATCGACCGGAACGATGTAGCGGACCCCAGCCTTTCCATCGACAAACAGCTTGCCTCGGGCAAAACGGTCATCCTCGCACCGGAAGGATTTTTGAAACACGCCATCAGCGAAAACGTCTATGCCGGCATCGCAATGGCCCGGCGTGCGCAGTATCAGTATGGTACGGTGCTGGAAAAAGGGGAGAAAGGAGCACTCTCCATCGGCATCGGCATGGGACAGTCTACCGGTCAGGTGAGCCTTATTGCACCGACCTATGAGATCAGGGAAGATGTTCCAAAGCTGACCATCGACGGGCTGGAGATCGAATTTCAACTAACCCCCGGCACCGAAGCCCCTGCCGAAATGAACGCCTATTTCCCGAAGTACCGTGCCCTCTGGATGGCCGAAAACTGCACCGGCACCCTGCACAACCTCTACACCCTGCGTGGCGCACAGGTGCGGGATGCCAACGATTGGGCGAAGTACATCATCGAGGCTGACCAGCGCTTCTGTGACAAGACCGACGTGGTGTTCCAGAGCCACAACTGGCCGCACTGGGGCGAGGAGATCCATGAATATCTGCTGAATACGGCAGCCATCTATAAGTTTATCCACGACCAGACCCTGCATTACATGAATCAGGGCTATACCTCCAACGAGATCGCCGCCATGATCTCGCTGCCGGATGCCCTCGAAAAAGTCTGGTATACCCGCCAGTATTACGGCACGCTGCCGCATAACGCCAAAGCCATCTACCAGAAGTATCTGGGCTGGTACGATGCGAACCCGGTCAACCTGGACCCGCTCCCGCCCAGCGATGCCGCTAAGAAGCTTGTAGAATATCTGGGCAGCACGGAGCTGGTGCTCTGCAAGGCAAAAAAGGACTATGCAAAGGGCGAATATCAGTGGGTGGCACAGATCACCAAGGAGCTGGTCTTTGCAGACCCGTCCAACCAGAAGGCACGCAACCTGTGCGCCGATGCGCTGGAGCAGTTGGGTTATCAGGCGGAATCCGGTGCGTGGCGCAACGCCTACCTGATGGGTGCGGCGGAACTGCGGAACGGCAATCTGTCTGGGCGGGCCCGCACGGCAAATGGTCTCACCAACAGTATGCGAGCAATGACGGTTTCCATGCTGTTGGATTATATCGCCATCCTGACGGATGCCAACGCTGCACAGAACGATGACCTAACCCTGAATCTGACCGTAACGGATGAGAATGAGCAGTTCTATGTCACCCGCAAGAACGGCGTGCTGCTGACCTATCCTGGCGAGAATCGCCCGGATGCGCAGGCGTCCGTTACTTGTCGGCGGCTTCAGTTGTTTGCTCTGATGACCGGTCAGCAGGCAGGTCAAGTCCAGATCAGCGGCGATGCCACAGTCCTGAAACGCCTGCTGGCGTATGCCTCCAAATTTGAAAAGACCTTCAATGTCATTGAACCGTAAAAACGGCTTCTGATCTCGGGATATGTCAAGAGGGCTGTTGGAAAATAGCCCAAACGAAAAAATGAGATAGACTTCCCCGAAAGGGGTTGCCTATCTCATTTTTATTGTAAGCTGAAACTGCAATGAACCAACTACAGCATGAACAGTATACAGGAAAGGGCGGCATAGCGGTTGGCACTGCCCTCTGCCTTGGCCACAAGAACGCATTCGCCCTCTTCCACCACTGTTCCGGCGTAGACGGTGGCACCGGTGGTCTTGCATACTGGCATAGATTCTCCGGTGAGGGCGGCTTGTTTCACCATGGCTTCGCTCTCCAGTACCATGCCGTCCAGCGGTATCGGCAGCATGGAGATGCAAAAACTCAAGCCCTACCACATGGAGAACCTCTACACGACCCTGAGCAAAACGCCCTGCGGTTCGTATATCGAGGGAAAAAAGCAGGAACTGACCAAAAAGCAGAAGCAGCGGTTTCTTTCCGGCACGACCAGCCCGCAGGCTGTGCCCGCCGCAGGCGAACCGACCATCTCCATGACGGCTCTGCTGGAACTTCTGAAGAATGCAGACCCCGAAGTAAAGGCGCAGCTCCGTCTGGCTCTGTTGACTTGATGCAAAATTTACCACGCATTTCAAAGTAATTCCAGCCCATGCAGAGGATTCCTATGAAAACACCAACCGTGCAAAAACCGTGCGTTGACCGTGCAGACCCCGATTTTTCGGGGTTACATAACAAAAAAGAACGCCGAATCTTACGATTTGACGTTAAATATCCAGTACACCTCCAGGGACTCGAACCCTGGGCCCACTGATTAAGAGAAACCAACGTGCAACAATCGTCAATTTTCAGAATTGCGTAGATTCGTCGTTTTTATCGTTTTGCCGTAAATTTGTGTTTTGCATCTGCTGCACCCTTTGCACCTGTTATTCCCTCTTGCATCCGTTATCCAGCCGTTCCGGTGTGCAAAAATGTGCAGAGCCAAAATCAGCCCCTTAAACAGGCATTGAGTTTTTATGCAAAGCCGGGAAACCGGTCAGGTTCGAGCCCAAAACAGCAGCTGAAATCTTGCCTGTTCAGACTAAGCATCAAATGTACGTCAACAACTACGATTCATGGCAGGGATTTGGACAATCGAACAGACACTACTTTATATAGAAAGAGGTTTCCTTATGAACAAACTGCTTTCCTGCCGCTACAACATGGACACCAACCGGGTGGAAGCTCGGTTCGAGGGTGGCACTACCCTTGCCATCGACTGCATCGCCGTGGAGGACGAATACGGCAACACCCCGGCACAACGGGCAGAACTGGACTGGCTGCTGTACAATAAGCCGCTGGAGTATGCACAGCTTGTGCTGGATGGGGAGATTGAGCACTACCTGTCACTTGGCTGTGACCATGGAAGAATGGAAGATTGATTGACAAGGTTACATAACAGCTAACACAGCTTGCATTTGCCCTGCAATTTTTCAGAATGGAACGCTCCAAGGGCATCCGGTCTATATCCGGCAGATTTTTCATAAGGAATCTGCCGAGTATTTTTGTTTGTCATAAAGGAAGTCTTGCTTTTTATTGTAAAATTGGATACAATATAAAAAAGACATTTGCACGGAGGACTCTATGGAATATATCGGCATCCAGAAGAAAAACGGCGGTGTGGTGGAAGCCCTGCAGCAGGCCATTTTATCTGGGCAGATCCCGGCGGGCACTGAAATGACCCAGAACGAACTGGCAGAGAGTCTCGGTGTCTCTCGGATGCCGGTGCGGGAGGCCTTGATGATCCTTGAATATCAGGGTCTTATCATCCGCCTGCCCAACAACCATGTAAAAGCTGCTGATTTGAACGAAGATGCCCTGCGCCAAATTCTGGCATTGGGGGCTCAGTTGGAACGGCAGGCCATGCGTACGCTGCCGCAGGATGCGATGTTGGCAGGCGGCGAGATGCTGCAGCACCGTACCCTGCGGACCGTCCTGCCCTATCCGCTGCACCGCAAGCTGCTGGAGAGCATTCAGGAGACCTACATTGCCTTTGCCGTGAGCGCACGTCCTGCGCCGGTGAACGACCGGCTGTCCCGCCTGCTGATGCTGGACCGTCAGGGTTCCCCTGATGTGCTGGATGCATGGAACACCTATGAAGAAGAACTGCTGCATCTGATTTTAACGATAAGGAGTCAATATGCTGGGACTGAAACCCATTAAGCTGCTGCCCGCCCGCGAGCGGGTAGCTTCCGCTTTGCGGAAAGCCATTATCTCAAAAAGCATCCCGGAGGGCGCAGAACTCACGCTGGAAAACACCGCACAGGAACTGGGCGTGTCGGTCACGCCGGTGCGGGAGGCCTTTCAGATCCTTGCCCGTGACGGTCTGCTGGAAGTCAAGCAAAACAAGTGTGCCATTGTGCTGGGCGTGACGGAAAAAACGATTCGGGAGCACTACCAGCTGCGCGCTGCGCTGGAAGGCACCGCCTGTATGCTCTGCTGCCAGAACAATGCCGACCTGTCCAAAATCAAAAACTGCGTGGATACTGCAGAGGAGGCTCTTTCTCATCAGCAGGCCGGAAATTATACTGACTACAACCAGTCCTTCCATTTTGAGATCTGGGAAGCTTCCGGCAATGAAAAAATGCGCAATCTTCTCTCGGAGCTGTGGAACGGTCTGTCCGTTGGTGTGGAAATGAGCGAGTTGGACTATGCCCTCAACTCCCAGAGCGAGCATAAAAAGATCTATGCGGCGCTGGAAGCACGGGATGCGCTGGCCGCACGGGCTGAAATGGAAAAACACATCTACCGCAGTATGGACGATGCGCTGACCTATTATTTATAAGATTAGGGAGGACAAGACAGTGTATACCTGTGCGAACTGTACGGTTCTGGCCTGCGCCAACAACGCGCCGGAAAAGATGCCCAGAAACTGCCCTATGCGGAATGCTTCGGTGATGGAGGCCGCCCGCGCCGGCTATGATCTGCCTGAGAATCACGATTTCTACGTCAACTGTTCGGCCATTGAGGGGCTGGGCTACTGTCAATGGCCCCGCCTGAAGGAGACGGTGGAGTTCTGCAAGCGGATGGGCTACCACAAGCTGGGTCTTGCATTCTGCAAAGGTCTGCGGAAAGAAGCCCGCATCGTGGCCGACCTGCTCCGTGCGCAGGGGTTTGAGGTGGTGTCGGTCATCTGCAAGACCGGTGGCATCTCCAAGGAAGAAGTGGGCATCCCAGAAGAGGTCAAGATCCACCCCGGCGAATTTGAGGCCATGTGCAACCCCATCGCACAGGCAAAGCTTCTGAACGAACAGCACACCGATTTCAACATTGAGGTCGGACTTTGTGTGGGACACGACTCGATGTTTTATAAGTATTCGGACGCCATGGTCACAACGCTGGTTGCCAAGGATCGCGTTCTGGCGCATAATCCCTGCGGTGCCATTTACTGTGCCGAGGGATATTTCAAAAAGCGGCTGGAATAAAAGAAGGAAAAAACGTGCGATCTCCATCTGCTTTGGAGATCGCACGTTTTTTTGCAGAAAGCGGTAGCGTGGGGTCTTCTTGTATCCTACTGTTTGTCTGGCGTGCACAAAAATTGGTACACAATCCGTGCAATGCGACAAAACTCGAAAAAAGGGATTGACAAATCTCTGTTTCGGGTGTATTCTCGCGTCGTCAAGTGGATACATTATCACGGATTAGATATAAAAATTTTAAAAAGACGCTGCCGAGATTCCCGGAATTCTAAGGTTCCGGGCAGATCCTTCCAGAACGAAAAAGGGCTGTGAGGGCACAGCACGGCGGCAAAGACTCTGCACAACGAGGTGCAGCTGGGGCGTTCCGAAAGTCAGGGCTGTTTTGCTCTTTGGACTATGCCCTCAACTCCCAGAGCGAGCATAAAAAGATCTATGCAGCGCTGGAAGCACGGGATGCGCTGGCCGCACGGGCTGAAATGGAAAAGCACATCCTGCGCAGCATGGACGATGCGCTGACCTATTATTTATAAGATCAAGGAGGACAAGACAATGTATACCTGTGCGAACTGTACGGTTCTGGCCTGCGCCAACAACGCGCCGGAAAAGATGCCCAGAAACTGCCCTATGCGGAATGCTTCGGTGATGGAGGCCGCCCGCGCCGGCTATGATCTGCCTGAGAATCACGATTTCTACGTCAACTGTTCGGCCATTGAGGGGCTGGGCTACTGTCAATGGCCCCGCCTGAAGGAGACGGTGGAGTTCTGCAAGCGGATGGGCTACCACAAGCTGGGTCTTGCATTCTGCAAAGGTCTGCGGAAAGAAGCCCGCATCGTGGCCGACCTGCTCCGTGCGCAGGGGTTTGAGGTGGTGTCGGTCATCTGCAAGACCGGTGGCATCTCCAAGGAAGAAGTGGGCATCCCAGAAGAGGTCAAGATCCACCCCGGCGAATTTGAGGCCATGTGCAACCCCATCGCACAGGCAAAGCTTCTGAACGAACAGCACACCGATTTCAACATTGAGGTCGGACTTTGTGTGGGACACGACTCGATGTTTTATAAGTATTCGGACGCCATGGTCACAACGCTGGTTGCCAAGGATCGCGTTCTGGCGCATAATCCCTGCGGTGCCATTTACTGTGCCGAGGGATATTTCAAAAAGCGGCTGGAATAAAAGAAGGAAAAAACGTGCGATCTCCATCTGCTTTGGAGATCGCACGTTTTTTTGCAGAAAGCGGTAGCGTGGGGTCTTCTTGTATCCTACTGTTTGTCTGGCGTGCACAAAAATTGGTACACAATCCGTGCAATGCGACAAAACTCGAAAAAAGGGATTGACAAATCTCTGTTTCGGGTGTATTCTCGTGTCGTCAAGTGGATACATTATCACAGATTAGATATAAAAATTTAAAAAGACGCTGCCGAGACTCTCGGAATTCTAAGGTTCCGGGCAGATCCTTCCAGAACAAAGAAGGGCTGTGAGGGCACAGCACGGTGGCAAAGACTCTGCACAATGAGGTGCAGCTGGGGCGTTCCGAAAGTCAGGGCTGTTTTGCTCTGATAAAATGGATACATTATATTTCATCAAAGGAGGACCCCCAGTATGTCAGCAGCAACCATCACCCTACTCTTTCTTCTCTTCGCGGTCGTCATGTTCGTGTTTGAGAAGATCCCCCTCGGCGTAACGTCCATGATCGTCTGTATCGGTCTGGTCGTCACCGGCGTTCTGGACATCAAGACTGCTTTTGCAGGCTTCATCGACAGCAACGTCATCCTCTTTGTCGCCATGTTCATCGTCGGCGGTGCCCTGTTTGAAACAGGTATGGCCAACAAGATCGGCGGCATTGTTACCCACTTTGCCAGATCCGAACGCAGCCTCATCGTGGCTATCATGGTCATCGTTGGCCTGATGAGCGGTGTGCTCTCCAACACCGGCACCGCCGCCGTCCTGATCCCCGTGGTCATCGGCATTGCGGCAAAGTCCGGCTATGCCCGCTCCAAGCTGTTGATGCCGCTGGTATTTGCAGCGGCCATGGGCGGCAACCTTTCCCTCATCGGCGCACCGGGCAACCTCATCGCCCAGAGCGCTCTGGGTGAGATCGGGATGTCCTTCGGCTTCTTCGAGTACGCCATCGTGGGCCTGCCCATCCTCGCCGCCGGCATCCTCTTCTACGCCACCCTTGGCATGAAGCTGCTGCCCAACCACCCCGTCTCCGATGATGACTCCTTCAGCGGCGAGCAGGACTTCAGCAATGTTCCCAAGTGGAAACAGGTGCTCTCCCTCGTTATCCTCGTGCTCACCCTGTTGGGCATGATTTTTGAAAAGCAGATCGGCATCAAACTCTGCATCACCGGCTGTATCGGTGCGCTGGCTCTGATCCTCACCGGTGTCATCTCCGAGAAAGACGCCCTGAAGTCCATCGACCTCAAGACCATCTTCCTCTTCGGCGGCACACTGTCTCTGGCCTCTGCACTGGATAAGACCGGGGCAGGCGCAGAGATCGCAAACATCGTCATTGGTGCTCTGGGCGAGAATCCCTCTCCCTACGTCCTGACTCTGGTGGTCTTCCTGCTCTGCTGCGTCATGACCAACTTCATGTCCAACACCGCAACCACCGCTCTGATGGTCCCCATCTGCCTGAGCATCGCACAGGGCATGGGTGCCGACCCCCGCGCAGTCCTGATGGCTTGTGTCATCGGCGGCTCCTGCGCTTACGCAACGCCCATCGGTATGCCCGCCAACACAATGGTGGTTTCTGCCGGCGGTTACACCTTCAAGGATTATGCCAAGGCTGGCCTGCCCCTCATCCTCATCGCAACGGTTGTCAGCATGGTGATCCTTCCCATCGCATTTCCGTTCTTCCCGCAGTAATACGGGCAGAGCGTTGAATAAGTGAAGCAAACACACAAATGTACCAAAGCCAAATCATTCAAGGAGGAAATGGAATGAACAAACAGGAACAGGTGCAGCAGATGACGACCTATATGGCCAACTTTGTGAGCCATATCGCCAAGGTGCTGCCGGACGACATCATTGCCAAGCTCGATGAGCTGGGCGCACAGGAGGACGCACCGCTGTCCAAGGTCATTTATGAGACCATGAAGCGGAACCAGAAGCTGGCCAAGGAGCTGAACCGTCCCAGCTGCCAGGATACCGGTGTGCTGCAGTTCTGGGTAAAGTGCGGTGTGAACTTCCCCCTCATCGGCGAGGTGGAGGGTCTGCTGAAGGAGGCTGTGGTCAAGTCCACCTTCGAAGCACCCCTGCGCCACAACAGCGTTGAAACCTTCGATGAGTTCAACACCGGCCGCAACGTCGGCAAAGGCACTCCCACCGTGTGGTGGGATATCATCCCGAACAGCGACAAGTGTGAGATCTACGCTTATATGGCAGGCGGCGGCTGCACCCTGCCGGGCAAGGCCATGGTTCTGATGCCCGGTGCAGGTTACGAAGGTGTGACTAAGTTCGTCATGGATGTCATGACCAGCTACGGCATCAATGCCTGCCCTCCGCTGCTGGTGGGCGTGGGCGTTGCCACCTCTGTTGAGACCGCCGCTCTGCTGTCCAAGAAGGCTCTGATGCGTCCTCTGGGCAGCCACAACGAGAACGAGCGCGCAGCCTATATGGAGAAGCTGCTGGAGGACGGCATCAACTCCATCGGCCTTGGCCCTCAGGGCATGGGCGGCAAGTACTCCGTCATGGGCGTGCACATTGAGAACACTGCCCGCCATCCTTCTGCCATTGGCGTTGCCGTCAACGTGGGCTGCTGGAGCCATCGCCGCGGCCACATCATTTTTGATAAAGACCTGAACTACACCATTGATACTCATTCGGGGGTGACTTTGTAATGCTGACCATTAAAGACGGAAAGAAGATCCTTACTACTCCGGTTTCCGCAGAGGACCTGAAGGACATCCATATCGGTGATGTCGTTTACCTGAACGGCGACCTGACCACCTGCCGTGACGTGGCGCACCGCCGCCTCGTGGAAGAGGGCCGCCCGCTGCCTGTGGACGTCAAGGACGCAGCCATCTTCCACGCCGGCCCCATCATCCGCCCGCTGGAGAACGACAAGTTCGAGATGGTGTCTGTGGGCCCCACCACCTCCATGCGCATGGAGAAGTTCGAGTATGAGTTCGTGCAGAAGTCCGGTGTCCGCGTCATCGTGGGCAAGGGCGGCATGGGCCCCAACACCGAGCGCGCCTGCAAGGAGTTCGGTGCCATCCACTGTGTCTTCCCTGCCGGTAACGCCGTTGTGGCTGCCACCGAGGTGGAGGAGATCGTCGAGGCCCAGTGGCGTGACCTCGGTATGCCGGAAACTCTGTGGCACTGCCACGTTAACGAGTTTGGCCCCCTGATCGTTTCCATCGACGCTGAGGGCCGCAACCTGTTCGAAGAGAACAAGGTCATCTTCAATGAGCGCAAGGAAAAGGCCATCGAAGAGATCTGCAAGCACGTTGGCTTTATTAAGTAATCCGGATATCCTCTCAGCGGGGGACAGACTTCACTCATTATTTCCTTTCATACGATTCTCCTAAATCGTTTTTCTTACCCTAAGTTTCTTGCTCAGCTTAATTTGCCACGTATTTGTTCTCCGCAATTTGCCCCGGAACCCTTTTCCGCGCAAAGGGTTCCGGGGCGTTATTTGTTCCTGGAAGGAAATGCAGACAAAGAAGATCTTGGCCGTTCTTTTTGTTCTACACACCTTATATAAAGCTCCTTTGGAAAATTGTATTTTTCGACAAAAGTATAACAAATCCCTTGACAAGCGTGGTCTTTCGGTGTATTCTTTTCTTGTTTATTGGATACATTATCAAATATAAACATTCAAGTGCCACTGCTTTGCATCTGCAAGGTGGAAGTAATCCACAGGAGGACAACCCAAATGAGCCCATTGGAGATCACACTGGTCATCCTGCTTGTAACGATCATCGCCTTTGTATCCGGTAAAGTCCCGTTCTCGGTCATTTCTACCGGCATCATTCTGGCGCTGATCCTCACCGGCATCAAGACCCCTGCCGAGGCCTTTGGCGGCTTCATCAACACGAATGTGGTCATGTTCGTAGCCATGTTCGTCATCGGTGCAGGGCTGACCAAAACGCCCCTGATTGACAAAGCCCAGAGTCTGGTCATCCGCTACAAGGACAATATGCGGATGCTGATCTTTCTTTCCTGCGTGGCAGGTGCGTTTCTGGGCGCCATCACCAGTGCCACCGCAACTGCCGCTATCATGATCCCGCTGCTGGTAGGCATTGCGAACGACATCGGCGTGAGCCGCAGCAAGCTGCTGTATCCTTCTATGGCCTGTGCCAACATTGCCACCCAGATGACCTTTCTCGGTCAGGGTGCTTCCAACATGGCATGGAACGATGTCATGATGCAGGCCGGCGCACCGACACCGCTGCACATCTGGGATTTCACCATTGCGCGCATCCCGATGCTGACCATTGCCATCCTGTACATGACCTTTGTTGGCTATAAGCTGATGCCGGATATTCCCAACGAGCAGTTTTCAGATGCAGCACATACGGCTTCTGAGAGCGAAAAACTCAGCCCCTTCAAGCGCAAACTGGCTGTCCTGATCGTTCTGGTCTCCATTGCAATGATGCTGCTGGAAAATGTCATTGGTGTCAAGATGTATCTCACTTCCTGCATCGGCGCTGCCGCTCTGGTGCTGACGGGTGTGCTGACCGAGAAGGAAGCCCTCAACTCCATCCACCAGCCGACCATTTTCCTGTTTGCCGGTGTGCTGGCTCTGTCGGACGCCATCCAGACCACCGGTGCAGGCGATGTGGTGGCAGACTGGATGATCCGCCTGCTGGGCGATACTACCAATCCGTACATCATTATGCTGGTGTTCTTCCTTGTTCCCTTCATTCTGACACAGGTCATGTCCAATCTGGCTACCCTGACCATCTTCATCCCACTGGTCACTTCCGCCTGTATCCGCATGGGCGTAGACCCCCGTGCTGCCGTGGTCGGCGTGATCACAGCCAGCTGTGTGTCCATCATGACCCCCATGGCAGCTCCCTGCCAGATCATGATCATCGAGCCGGGTGGATACACCTTGAAGGATTATCTCAAGTGTGGTACCCCGCTGGCGCTCATCCTCATTGTCGTGTCCGTATTTTTCCTGCCGACACTTTATCCTTTTGCCTGATTCTATTTTCCCACCGCAGTAGTATCCGCAAACTGCTATAATATAACATATTTACTTAGAGTTCCAGCTCGGCTCCCGAAGGAGCCGGAGCAAGTTTTTGACTTTCTTATCGCTACATAGCAAACCCGAACCAAGGTCATCCCGGAAGGGATGGTCAGGTTCAGGTTGTTGTGTGGCGATTTTTTATTACCAAATCAGCAACGAACCTTGAAAACCGCATGACCGTCTGCATGGGATACCCGGCGATGACCCCGCAAGGGAGAGCCGGAAAACGCCGCCGGAAGGGGGCAGGAAATCCATGCAGGGAGAACGGCTAAACGTTGATTCCTCAGTTACCAGAAAACAATGTGGTCAAATTGACCACATTGTTTTTCTGTAACGCCAGTGAAAGGAGGGTCATCTCCATGTATATGACAAACGAAGAATGGGAGCAGAACAATCAGGATTATTTGAAAGAATCGTATGAGGAAACGGGTTTTACCACCGGAGGATACGCTATCCGCAAACTCATCTGCGGCGGCTGCGGTCGGGTGTTCTACACCACCATCTACACCAAGAAATACTGTCATAGCTACTGGTGCGGCAATCAGGCCAATAATCGGCGGCAGCGAGAGTATCGCCAAATGCGCCGTCAGGATTTGGTCTGCCAGTGCTGCGGTGAAAAATTCACACCCAAACGTGCAGATGCCCGCTATTGCAGCAATGCCTGTCGGCAAAAAGACTATCGAAAACGTGTTACAGATGCTGCAAGTGCTCAAAATGAGCACTTGGTTAAGCGTAACGCATCTGCCAAATGAAACCCAGTTCCTCACGAATGAGGGAACGGAAATTTATCGACCTGTTACGGAAAACCAAGTGGTCAAAATGAGCACATCGTTTTTCCGTAACGCCTCAAGGCCTGTTGAAAATCAGGTTGCCAAGATGACAACCTGATTCTGACCGTAACAGAATCAGTGGGTCAAAATGGCCCACTGAAAAAGCCGGACGAGCTGTTTTTCTGGACAGCTTGCCCGGAGCAAGAGTGCAGAGGTGCGGGTCGCCAGTGGCGACCTCAAAAGGCCGCAGGCATTTTGAAGCACCGACCGAGCCGACAGGCGAGACCGCAGCCCTTTGAAGGGAGTCAAGGGGGAACGCCTTGCCCAGTGATATGATGCTGTGCGTCATATCCTACTGGGTATTATCTGGCGCAAAATGACGGCAGATCCAGCAGCTTCGCTGCTGCGTTCTCCCCCGCCAAACTGATGAAACGGAGGGATGTCTATGTAAATTTGAAACCATGCTCTGTCTGGTGGGCGGGCAAGGTGCGGGGAAGTCCACCTTCTTCCGACTGCTGGCGGTCAAGGATGAGTGGTTCTCGGATGACCTGCGGCGGCTGGACGATGACAACGTGTACCGCAAGCTGCAAGGTCACTGGATCATCGAAATGTCGGAGATGATCGCCACCGCCAACGCCAAGAGCATCGAGGAGATCAAGAGCTTTCTCAGCAAGCAGAAGGAGACCTATAAAGTCCCCTACGAGACCCATCCTGCCGACCGTCTGCGCCAGTGCGTCTTTGCTGGCACGACCAACCGGCAGGATTTTTTGCCCCGTGACCGCACGGGCAACCGCCGCTTTATTCCCGTCCCTGTGGATGCGGAACTGGCCGAAGTTCACATTCTGGACAATGAAGCTGAATCCCGTGCTTATATCGACCAGCTTCGGGCAGAAGCCATGACTATCTACAACAGCGGGGACTATAAGCTGGCGTTCAGCCCTGCCATGCAGGAAACGCTGCAAGGACTTCATGCAGGAGGATGCACAGGCGGGCATGATCTACGCCTTTCTGGAGGACTACGCAGGTGACCGGGTGTGTTCCAAGCAGCTCTATGCGGAGACACTGGGCAACACCAACATCCCGGCAGAGTGGGAGACCCGCGCTATCTGCGAGATCATGAACACAGGCATTTCGCGCGGCGACATCCAAGGCTGGCAGGCTCACAAGACCGCCAAGCGTTACCCGAAGTACGGCGTTCAGAAAGGCTGGGAACGCGTAACCAGCCCCGAAACCGGGGCTGAAGATTTCTCCGAAATAACGGATGCGGAAGCCAAGCAGCTGGGCTTTCCCTTCTGATGGACAGCGGTTACACGGTCAGTTACAGGTTTGGTTACGCTGCAGTTACAGCGCAAAAACCTCATGATTGCTGCGTTTTCCGCTTTCTGTAACCATGTAACCTTAAAAAGATAAGAAAAAGTATAAAGTCCACCGAATGTCCTGCGTACAGAAAAAAAAGTTTTCCTGCCCGGTTACAGGCGTTCGGTTACAAGGAATTGGAGGTCTGCCTATGAATATGAATCGGCCCGACATGACCGAAGGTGTGAAATATAAAGATTATACGAATAAATCCTTGCAAATGGACTCGAACCCGGTTACAATGAAAGCGTCCAAAACCCCTGCCATTGGATCTTCTGACCAGACCAAAGCAGCCAAGCACGAACCTCTTGTTTACCGGGTGGAGGAGATTGCCCAACTTTTGGCGATCTCTCCCCGTGCGGCGTACAACCTGTGCAACACCACGAAGGATTTCCGGGTGCTGCGCATCGGCACCAGCATCCGGGTGAACAAGCAGAGTTTCGACAACTGGTTTGCGGCGGTCTGAGGGAGGTAATCTATGGCATCTATTCTGAAGCGCGGAGATTCCTACTCCGTCCGTTACAAGTACAAAGACCATTCCGGCAAGCCCTGCGAGGGATGGGAAAGTTTCAAGACCAGGAAGGAGGCGCAGGAGCGAAAGATCACGGTCGAGAAAGAACTGCTGGACGGCACATTCCTCGTCCCCGACACCATGACGGTGGAGAAGATGTTGTACAAATGGATCCCGATCCAGTCCACAAAGCACAAGTGGTCCCCTAAGACCTACACCCAGTCCGTGGCGATGGTGCAAAACCTTATCGTGCCGTATATCGGGAAGCGGAAAGTGCAGGAGCTGCGCACCTACGACATTGAGAAGTTCTATGCCACCCTTGCCAAGACCCCCTGCGGGCAGTATGTGCACGGTGTGAAGCAAAAGCTTTCCGAATGGACACCTACGCCCACACACAGGACAAGCCCCGGTTGGAGCTGACCGAGAAGATCGAAGCAAATTTTTATTCCCAAGACCTGGCCCCGGCAGCACCCCAGCCCCGGCAAAATGAAAAGCCGGTGGCAACAAAAATCTCTGGTAAGGAGATCCTTGAAGCCATCCGGCTGATGGACGCAGACGAACGCAGAGAATTGACGAGAGCCTTGTTCGCCTAAAATTTCTTCTTTTTATGCAAAGGAAAGCAGGCTGTGCAAACCTTGCGCAGAAAAGCCCCTGATTCGGGCAAATGTGCAAACGGTGTGCAGAAAGTGTGCAGCTGCTTTCTTATATAAAGAAAGAACGCCAAATCTTACGACTTGACGTTCAATATCTGGTGCACCTCGCGCACTCATATCCGAACTTTTCTCCGCTTTCACAGCTTCCCCGAAAGCGACCGTTTCTGTACCTTCCTTATAGTTAAAGGTAATAAGCACCTTATCATCATAGAGATAGATGGCATTGATGAAAGTATCCACCAGTGCCTGCCGCTGCTCCGGCTGGGTCATATCCAGCTTACGGAAACGGAGCAGCCAGAACCGGACGAACTCTTCTTTCATCTTCGGCTTGGCCAGCCGTTCCTCTGCAATGCGGGCTTGCAGTTCCTTCCTCTGCTCTTCCAGAGCTTCCAGCCGCTCCTTGGTGGAGCTAGTCAGAATGCCCATCTGGATAGCGTTCAGCATATTGGTGATGCCGACTTCCGTTTCCTTCAACTGCTTTTCATAGATGGGCAAATCCGTGCTTTCCTGATTTTGCAATTCCATGACTTTGGCAATGATGGCATTCATGGAAGCGTCATCTTCCACCAGCTTCATGGTTTCGTTGACCACCAGATCTTCCAGCCACTGTTTCCGCACGGCCTTTTTATCGCAGGTCTTTTTCTTCTTGGCAGCGGCACACTTGTAGTAGGTATACATTTTCCCGGTGTGGCTGACACCGCTTTCTCCGAACATCAGTGCACCGCACTTGCCGCAGTACAGCTTGGTGGTGAGCAGATAGCTTTCCTCTGCCTTATGACGGGCAGGGGCTTTTTTGTTTTTCGCCAGCTTTTCCTGCACCTTGTTGAACAGCTCTTCCGATACCAATGCCGGGATTGCATTGGGCTGTACCACATCCCGCAAACGCAATTCGCCGATGTACCGGCGATTACTCAGCATCCGCTGAATCGTATTGTAGGACATCTCCCCGCCCATCGAATTTTTGATGTTGTGTGCCTTTAACCAATCCCGCAGGTCAGTCATGGTCGCACCGTCCACATACTTCTGGAACATCTGCTCCACATACGGAGCCAACAACGGGTCGGGCTGGTAATGCCGGGTCTCATCGATCATGTAGCCGAACGGAATCGTGCCGCCATTATAAATGCCCTTGAGAGCGTTCTCGGTCATGCCGCGCACGACCTTTTCAGACAGGTCAGCCGAGTAGTATTCGGCGTAGCCTTCCAGCACCGATTCCAGAATAATGCCCTCCGGGCCAGCCGAAATGACTTCCGTTGCCGATACCAGTTTCACGCCGTTTCGCTTCAGCTGAGTCTTGTACCGGGCACTGTCGTAGCGGTTTCGGGCAAAGCGGTCGAGCTTCCAGACAATGATGATGTCAAAGATGCCACGCTCACTGTCCTTGATCATCTGCTGGAACTGCGGGCGATTATCCGTTTTTTAACCGAATGCAATACTTTTTCCAAATAAAAGCCGCCCTCATTCTCAGATCGTCCAGTTTTGGCTTGCCGACTGCAGATCCACCATGTGGGTGTACAGTCCCTTCCGGGCGTACAGCTCTGCCGGGCTGCCCTGCTCGGCCACGATGCCACCCGACAGCACCACCACCTGATCCGCACCGGCTACGGTACGCATCCGGTGAGCGATGATGAGAACGGTCTTGTTTTTGATGAGCCGGGATAGAGCCTCCTGAATGGCAGTTTCATTTTCCACATCCAAGCTGGCGGTGGCCTCATCCAGCAGGATGATGGGCGCATCTTTCAGGAAGGCGCGGGCGATGGAAATGCGCTGACGCTCACCGCCGGAAAGAGCGCAGCCATTCTCGCCGATATTGGTGTTCCACTTGTCCGGCAGCTTCTCGGCAAATTCCTCGCAGTTTGCCAGCTTTGCCGCCGTAAGGACCTCCTCGTCGGTGGCACCTTTGCGCCCCAGACGGATGTTTTCGAGGATTGTGTTGTCAAACAGGGTCACATCCTGAAAGACGATGGAATACAGGCTCATGAGTTTTTCCGGGTCGATTCGGGAGACATCCATGCCGCCCACGGTGATACTGCCCTTCTGGTAATCCCAGAACCGTGCTGCCAGCCGGGAAACAGTGGTCTTGCCGCCGCCGGAGGGGCCCACCAGCGCCGTAACCTCCCCCTGCTTTGCGGCAAAGGAGACATCCCGCAGCACCGCTTCACCGGAGTTATAGGCAAAGCCCACATGGTCGAACACGATATCGCAGCCCTGATTGGTCAGCTGCTCGCTGCCGGTCTGCAGGGGAGCGTCCAGAATCTCATTCATCCGCCCCACATTGGTACGCATGGCGATGACCGCCGCCAGATTCTGCAAAGCCCCCTGCATGGGGTCGTACATCCGGGATGCCGCCATCAGGAACAGAAACAGGGTCAGTACGTCGATGCTGCCCTGCACCAGCAGCACCGAACCGGTGAGCGCCACCGAGGCAATACCCAGCTTGAGCACCATGCCGGCGGAGGACACAAACAGCGCTGTTTCCAGTTCTGCCACAATAGACTGCTTTTCCACTGCCCGAATTTTGCCGGAAAGGCCAGACAGATACCGCTGCTCCGCATTGCTGGCTTTCAGGTCTCGGAGGGTCTCGATGTACTCCTGAATGCCGTCCGCACAGGCCATTTTCGCAGCCATGGTCCTAGCCTGCACCTTGTCCTGCACCCGATAGCTGCCCACCACGATGGCAGCGGATACCGGAATGACCCACAGAGCCGCCAGTGCCATCCGCCACTCAAAGGCAAATAGGCTCAGGGCAATGAGTACCGTGGAGATGAGGGAGCCGAACAGACCGGGGATGAAGTGGGAGCAGTCCTTTTCCAGTACCTCGCAATCTGCCATGATGGTGCTGGTCAGGTCGGCAAGGTCTCGCTTGCCGAAAAAGGACAGAGGCAGCTTCCGCAGCCGCTCCGCAAGGGTCAGGCGGCGGGTGCCGCTCTCTTTATAAGTGGTAAAATAGGTGCCGTTGTACTGGAACCATGTGGTCAGTAAAATCAGTGCAAAGCAAGCAACGCATCCCAGCAGATAAAAGGTACTTCTCTCGCTCGTAGAACCTGCCAGCAGGTCTTTTACCAGAAGATACAGCAGCCCGGTGGGCAGCATGAACGCCATGTTCTGGAACGCACAGGCCAGAACGCCCTTTACAAGCCCCTTTGCGCCCTCCGGGGAGCTGGCTGTGGCGTGTTGAATTTTTTCGATCATTCCTTACCCCTCCTTTGCGACCTTCCACTGCACCGAAGCCTGATACTCCTGCCACATCCGGGCAAACAGGCCGTTCTGCGCGCACAGTGCGTCCTTTGTGCCGGATTCCACAATCTGCCCATCCTGCACCACATAGATGCAGTCGGCGTTGGCGACGGTGGACAGGCGGTGTGCGATCATCAGCACCGTTTTGCCCTTGGCAAGCTGTGCAAAGGCTGCCTGCACCTTAGCTTCGTTATCCGGGTCAGCAAAGGCGGTGGCCTCGTCCAGGATCAGGATGGGGGCATTTTTCAGCATGGCACGGGCAATAGCGATGCGCTGCTGCTCGCCGCCGGAAAGATACACGCCCTTGGTGCCGATGACCGTATGGATGCCCGCCGGGAACTTCTCCACGATATCCATGCACTGTGCAGCTTTCAGTGCTGCCAGCACCTCGGCTTCGGTGGCCTGCGGCCTACCCAGACGGACGTTGTCCAGAATGCTGCCCTTGAGCAGGCGGCTATTCTGGAACACAAAGGAGATGGTGTCCATCAACTCTTCCTTTGGGATATCCCGCACATCCGCTCCGCCCACCCGGACGCTGCCGCTCTGCACATCAAAGAACCGGCAGACAATGTTTGCCAGCGTGGATTTGCCGCCGCCGGAGGGGCCTACAAAAGCCACGGTCTGCCCCGGCTGAATCTCCAGCGAAACACCCTTGATGACCTCGGTTTTTCCGTCATAGCTGAAATGCACATCCTGCAACGTGACAGAGGAATCCTTCGGGTACTGCGGAACAGCCTGCACCTGCATGGGCGCCGTCTCCAGCACCGAGTCGATGCGTGCCAGCGCATCCGCCACCACCATCTTGTTCTCACTCATGTACATTATACGGGTCAGGGTCAGGGAGATCACCGGCGTGATGATGATATAGAACAGCAGGTTCAGCAGAAACTCCGGGGTGACGCCGTGGGTCGTGAACAGCAGCCCGCCCGCGATCAAAAAGGCGAACACGCCGTTGACGGCGGCGGTGTAGAACATCATGGGTAGGCGCAGGTCTTTGGTGTAGGAGATAACCCACTTTTCATACTCATCAATGGTGGTCTTGAACTTTTTGAAGGAAAATACCGACTGCCCGAAGGTCTTGACCACCGGGATACCCCGGACGTATTCCACTGCCTCGTTGGACATAGCCTCCAAGGCGTTGCCGTACTGCCGCATTTTTTCAGCCATCCGCTTGCCAGTCATGGTCGTCATAATGAGAAAAGCCAGCACCACCGGCGCAAGGCTCAGCAGACCCAGCCGCCAGTCGAACGCCAGCAGCAGCACCAGCAGCCCCACCGGGGTGGCGATGGCGTTGTACTGGTCGGGCAACTGGTGGGCCAGATAGGTCTCGGCGGCTCCGGTGCTCTCGTGGATGATCTTACGCAGCTTGCCGCTGCCGAAAGTCTCCGTAAAGCCCAGCGGCAGTGTGGCAAGGTGTTCGGAAACCTCCAGCCGCAGATTGGTCGCCACTCGGAACGCCGACAGATGGGAGCACATCAGTGCCGCAATGTAAATGAGGTAAGCCAGCACCGCAAACAGCACTGCCATCCAGCCGTAATGGGGGATGTTCACCGCCTGCGCATAGTCCGGCGCGGCGTTCAACACATCTCGCAGGATCTTCCAGATGTACACAAAAGGCACCAGCGCCACCAGCGCACTGACCGCAGACAGCACCCACGAAGCGTAGGTGAAATATCGGTAGTTCCCGGCGTAGCCCATCAGCCGGGAAAGATCGGACTGTTTTTTCACGGAAAGACCTCCTTCAAATAATTTTTATGCAAAAATGTGCCGTGGCGTTTTTGCTCCACAGCACATTCTGCGTATTAACCTGCTAGATTTTCAGTACAGAACAGCTCAATGCAGTTGTCGATCATAGTCTGGTCGCAATCCGTAGAAATGCCAGATGCCACCCAGTAAGCATATTCGCCTGCATCGTACTGGCTCAGAGCTTCTGCATCCGAACCATAGCGAAACTCAATGTGGTAGGTTTCCGCACTGGTGTCTGGCGCGAGGAAAAAGTAGGTGAACTCGCCGGAATCGGCATCATCACTTTCAAACTCATACAGTCCATGCACAGGCTCCATGCCAATGTAGTGATAGGTATGGGAGAACAGCACATTGCCGTCCTTATCGGTGCCGGAAATGGTAGAAGTTTCACCATCGAAGGTCAAGGTCGCAAGGCTATTGGTAAAGCCGCAGAAATAGGCTCCGCCGCCGTTGGCATAGGCCTCGACGGCATCCTCGCCGTAGACATCGCTCGTAACCATTGAAGAGAGCTTTTCAAAGGCAGCTTCCGCATTTTCCTCTCCCACAAGGGCGGTACAATCATCCAGCCATGTCTGCTTATATTCGTCCGCCAGAATCACCGGCCACAGTTCCTGATAGCTGCCCGTTAGGTCGTTCAGCAACTGTGCAGCGGCAGCTTCGTTTTCATCCACAGCAGAAGAGGCGGTCTCTTCTACGGAAGAAACAGTGCTTTCTGCGGCAGAACTTGCAGAAACGGGAACAGAGCTCGCCGTGCCGCTGCTGCAGCCAACCAGAAGAGAAGCAGACAGAGCTAGCACAGCAGCTGCACTCAGAATTCTTTTCATCAAACGCATTATCAATTTCCTCCACAAAATCAGAATATCGGCGTTAGTTTCAACTAATCGCGATACTGATTTTACTGGAACCGGACTTTCTGCGCAAGAACCAAATCGACAGAATCTATCCAATCGGACGCATCTTCCGATACTCCGTAGGCGTCATGCCGGCTGCTTCCCGAAATGCAGAAGAAAACTTATTCGGATTTTCGTACCCGACCCGATGGGCGATTTCAGCAACCGTGCAATCGGTTTCGAGTAGTAGTTTCTGTGCCAGCTGCAGCCGGTACTCTTTCTGATACGCATAGACCGAGCTTCCGTAAATGCCTTTGAAACAGCTTTTTAATGCCGTAGGCGAAAGGCCGACCTCCTGTGCAAGCTGTTCGATTGTACGGCGAACTGTCAGTTCCTGCGTGAGAAGAGCCGCAGCCTGCTTCACACACTCCACCTGATGCTGATTGAAATACTCTGTCTGCTGCACATCTTCCCTGTTTTTCAGCCGGGTCAGAATATGCAGCAACTCCAGCACTTTCAGCCGAAGATAGCCGGTGTCCGGCACAGAATGCGCTGTGTAAAGCTCTGAAAAAATATGGGCAATGGTCGGTTCTGACCGCAGGATACAGCAGCGGTTTTCCGTGCAGATGTACCGCCGTATGACATCAAGGTCTACGCCGTACCATTCCATTTGTTTCCGCATTTCCGGCGAAATCGCATCCAGATCCAGTAGGATGGTGATGCCGTGGTAGTGCCGCAGCGGAAAGCAGGAGGACGACTTTTTGCGCGCTGCTGCACAGACGGCAAAGTCCCCTGCCGCCAGATAGCAGCAGCTATTTGCCCCAAAACTGCACTCGTAACGCCCCACGCGGCAGTGGTTGATCTCGATCACATTCCGCGCTGGTGCGGGAGTCTCGTCAAAGGAAACAAGATGCATATCGTTGTAGTACAGTTCTGCCCCCGAAAACAGTGGACAGATGGTCATACTCCCGCTCCCCGTTCCGTTGGAGAACACGACGGTGCGGGGCATCGCCGTGGAAGCAGTTTGCTCCGGGGGAAAATCAAAAAATGATTTATACATAGCCATTCTCTTTTCCTGAAGATTCGATTTTTCTTACTGATTCGCAGACGTGAACTGTCAAATTCCATTTCTCTGCAAAAATGTTTCCATCAAATCAAGATACCGTTCCGCCTGAACAATGAAGCTCACATGACCGCCCGGAACCGTGCGGATCTCTGCTCCGATCCGCGGCCCCAGATAGGTGGCAAACCATGCCATGGTGGCCACCCATGTATGGATAGTCAGAGCGATCGCAACGGTGAATATCCCACACAGAAACTGGACATATTTGATTTTTCTGCATTTTTCATCGATGTCCGCGTTGAATGCTTTTATCACAAAGTAATAGAGAAAGCCGCCGACCGCTCCCAGCCCAACGGTAAGCACAGGCTTCCACAGCCCGTAGGAGCCGGACAGATAATAGGCTCTGTTGAAAAGACCAGTGTCCGTTTCCCGAAGCGGAATGCAGCCCAGCAGCCAGTCCCCGGCAGCCATAAATCCGCATCCGACTGCGCCAAGAATGCACCAGCGAATCAGCTTTTTCGGTTTCTCCGTCTTCATCTTTTTTGTCTCCGATTGCAGTTCATGACTCTGCTTTTCATTTGGGCAATTTCCAACTTCTTAGAAAATCAAATGGACAATACCGCCGACAATTGCCGCTCCCGCAACCCAGATCAGCGCCAGTATGCTTCGCTTTTTCAGCACCTGCCTCCAGGTCTGCACGAACGGCGCATCTTCAAGCCCTGGCAGCACCCAAAACTGGCTGTGCCCGACCCATAGCTTGTCGATTACAACGCCGTCATAGATATTCATGACCTCAAGAAACAGCAGCGCCTGCCAATAGGCCTCACCAAAGGAGGAAGCCCCGTTCCATAAGCCGATGATCAGCACAAGAGCAGCAAGCATCACGATAAAGAACGGTATCATAAAGCATTTTCGTTTCCGGTTCATCGTATTGCGGTCGATCAGTCCCAGTTCGATGGTGCGATCCTGCACCTCCTTGGGATAAAAGTACAGTCCATTGACAGCACCGCCGATCACAGCGATTTTTACCATTGCGGTAAACAGCAGACAATAAAGCAGCAGTTGCAGTACGATCATTGTTTTTCTCCTCTCAGTCTGCGTGCGAATCGGGCATCTGGCATCATCGCTGTATATCGGACACCCTGTTTCCCCGCCTGCTGAAGCTACTGGATATGGGCTTCTGTTGTTTTTCTTTTTTCATGCAGGACTTTTTTTATCACACGCATAGAAAATCTCTGCCTCCAAAAATTTATTGCTCCTGTCACACGTCCTCAAAGCAGTGCGCAAAGCCACGCTGCCACAGCGGAGGCGGGGATGTAGATCACAAAGTGCCGGATATGTGTTCGCTTGTTATAGCCGAACATATGCGGACCGACCACGCCCTTCAGCTCCGGATAGAAATGCGGAAAGAAATTGGAGTGACACAGCAGCACCCAGTCAAAGAAAATGATGTCGTAGATCTCCATGGCGTAGAGCACGGCGAGAAACCGCACAAAGAAGTCCAGGAAGCCGAAGCCGTTTCTGACGCCGTCCCATACGCTTAGTGCCGCCGCAGCGAGAAAAAGCAGGATGGCAATGATCTCAATCACCCAGCCGATACTATGTGCGCCGGGAAATCGTTCCTTTGTATCGGGGATTGCGTCCAGATTTTCCTTTGGTGCGGATGAGAAAAAACGCTTGTCCTGAATGAAACCCACCCCGCCGTATAAAACAAGAAAGTATGCCAGAAATACCATGAGCGTTACAAGAACCGTGATTTTCATTTTGATGTTGATGCCTCCGTACTGACAGACTGCTGCTTTTCCGCGTCCGGTTTTTTGATCAGGTCATACAGCTTTCCAAATTCGCCGATGTCCCGCACTCCGGCAAGTTCCATGCCCAGATGGACATATTTGTCGCACTTGCTTTTTGCATCCGTTTCCAGGATCACCGGCACGCCCAGCCGGTCGCCCTCAGCAAAGGCAAGGTCCAGCACCTTTCGCATATAGCCCTGCCCCTGATACTGTTCCCGCACACAGACAAGTCCAACGAAAATGTAGGGTTTCTTTTCCTTGTCCATGCGGTCTTGCAGGGAAGCCCCGCTTGATGGCAATACCAAATTGCAAAAGGCGCTTCAGGGTGGAGTTGTGCAGCATTCCGCAGGCGATGGGCCACATCGTCTTGAGTCCCATCTTCTCCTTTGGCAGCTTGTAGGCGATATATCCCTCGCCCCGCTCGCTGGTGGTGTGCAGAAAGCCGCCCCGCAGCACCCCGCGCACATAAGCGCAGATATAGTTTGCCGTGGCTTCTTTCCCGGAAAAGGCAGCGGACATTCCTGTTTCCTCTTCATAGTCATAATAGCCGAAGGCATGGCCGATATCACGGATGGATTTCTCGTCTAATGTTGTAACTTTCATTGTATTTCACTTTCCTGATCCTTCAGCACATCTCTCTGTCCCGCCATCCGTCAGAAAGTGCTCCATCTCCGACACAAGCAGTGCCGGATGATTGATGATCTCGCCATGGCCGAAACCGGGGAAACAGCGGACGATCAGGCTCGGATATGCCGTCCGCAGCCGCTGGATGGCCTTTTTCATGTGTCCTTCTTTTTCTCCGTACCAACAGGCGACCTTTGCATCGGGCTGTACCAAAAAGTCCGTTCGATAGAGATAAAGTCCTGCCTCCCAAGTGGCTCGGACGGATTCAAAGCTGATATGATCCGGGATACGGCGGAGCATAGTCTGCATTCCCTGCTCCGTCTGCCCCATAAAGCGCAGCGCCCATGCAGGCATGTACTTTTCGTGTGCCGTTCGATATTGCATTTGCGGCATGACCTTCAAAATCAGTCGATTCAGCACTCCGAAATCCAGATACTCCGGCCCGCTGAGTATCATCCGATCGATCTGAACGGCTGGGGAAGCCTTCAGAAAAACAGCCGGTCCGCAGCCCAGCGACTCTGCAAAAAGCAGATCCAACTGTCCGTCAAGTTCTTTCTCAATATAACCGGCCAACTTGTCCGCCCGATTCTGGGCGATCGTGTAGGTTGTTTTGCCTGTTCCGTCAAAGCCATCGAAGCTGACGGCATACACGCAGAATTTCCTTTCCAGCAGCGGGATCAAATCCTCAAACTGCTGCCAGCACATAAGATTTCCGTGCAGCAGCATCATGGTCTTTCCCTCTATATTGCCGAATCGTTTGATTTCCATACCAATCTGCCTCCCCGCTATTATCTGACCTTCATGCAAAAATCGCAGCGGTCATTTCCACGCCCCAGCGTCATGGTTCTCTCCCAGATCAGCTTCGGATGCAGCCCGGTATAGCTGATGTCATCGCTGTCGCAAAAGCTGCGACACAGCTCTGGGCAGCCGTATTCTGTGCAGGTGTCGTGATAGGGACACTTCATCATATCCACACGCCAGACGCCGTTACCGGTCTGCAGTTCTTTTGGGGCAAAGCCCGCCGCCGGGCCGAAAACGCTCCGGGTGGATTTGACGAAAACGCCGGGAACAAGGCGGTAAAGCCCCGGTATGTGCAGCAGGGCGGCAAGCTGTTTGTGGCTCGTTCTCGCCAAGTGCTCCACATAGCCGTGAACGGTTTGCAGTGCCTCCTCTTTCGGCATGACCCGCTGCAAGGTCTCGTAGGCCGCAATGCCCGGCAATATCTGCCGCTTGAGGTGGTATTGCTTTTCCTTGCTTGCACCCGCATTTTCAGCCAGCAGCGCACTCAGGCGCATATCGAAAGCGGTGTTCAGTTCCTTTGCCTGCGCGGGAAAGCGCAGTGCCGCAGTCTCCCGGAAATCACGGGAAAGATAGGTTTCCTTCCTCTTCATCGTCCGTTACCCTTTCTTTTTGTACCCGCAGTCGCAGTAGGGTCCGCCGGAGGCGAGAGTGTACTGCCGCACAAAATCAGTCGCGCCGCCCGACTCGCTCATGGTGTAGTCCAGACGGCACAGCGCGGGAGTGAGGTCATATAGCCCCAGCTTTTTCATCAGCACACAGATGCCGCATTTGGTGAAGCGTCCCTCGTAGCCGCTGCCGTCGGGATATTCGTAAAACTCCATGTTCCACGAATATGGGTTACGGTCGGCGGCTTTCAAGGTGGCGGTCGCCTTCATGCCGGAAATATCTTTGGGGGTAAACTTGTTTTTTCCGCTCTTGCGGCAAAACCATTTCATCGGCTTTGTCATCATGGATTTTGCATAATACTCCGTCAGCCGCTCCACATCCGGACGCTCCGGCATGGAGAGAATAAACGCACCGATCATCGCGCAGTTGACGAGGTTCATCTTGAACCGGTCGCCTTTTTCAAATTCGGGCAGCTCGGAGATGATCTCCCTGTATTTCGGCTTTGCTTTTTTCGTGATGGCTTTTGCCGTATTCGTACCGTAGCCGAACACCGCTGTCAGCTGGTTTCGGAAGGACGGCGCAAACAGCGTCCACATGCCGAAAGGCATTCCGGCATACTTCATTGCAGATACCTCCCGGCTTCCGTTTCCAGTGCATGCCATACCGGGTAGGCTGCGCCATGTTCATCGAAAAATTTCTTGAGGTCCCGGTTCAGCGCGCTCATTTCGTCGATGGCGTTCATAGCATGGTCGGAGGCGCAGAGCTTGCCCAGCGAAGTGGCACACATCAGCTTGAAAAAGCGCAGGCATGTCTTGCGGTACTTTTCCCCTTCAAAGTCCGCATCCTCCTTGGGCAGAATGGCGTGCCCGGCATTTCTGATGGCGCGGTATCCCTCGATGTTGGCATCCAGCACACGGTTCAGGTACGCGGTATCTCCCCTGAGCTTTTTCAGGTCGCCGTCTGTCTTATAGCAGGCGAAGGCCGCAGGCATCACAAACGCGGCATGGCAGAGCAGATAGTCCTCCATGTTCGGCTCGTAAACGACCTTATATTTTGTGCCGTGGAAGATGCGCCCGATCAGCTGTTTATTGGAGATTGCACCCGGCAGCTGTCCGATGGTGATCTTCTTCAGGTCGATGGAGACCACCCGGTCAGCCTCCCGATGCCCGGCAGAAAGCGCAAAGGCAAACAGGACGTTCTTTTCCGGCAGTGCCGCCGCCAATGCTTTTGTCTGTACGTTGTTGCCCACAACTACGATGTTTTTCGTCCGATTCGCCCGCAGCGTGTCCAGAGCGGAATCCAGCTGTGTATAACGCAGGACCACAAAGATCACATCGTACTTTGCATCCGGCGCAAGCTCCGTCACCACCGGAATGCGGCTGACCGAAGTGCAAAGCGAAAACTTATCCTTGATCCGCAGGCCGTTCCGCCTGATCTCCGCTGCCCAGTTTCCTCGCGCAAGCAGGGTGACATCCTTTCCGGCGCGCAGCAGATTTCTTGCCAGATTGCACCCCAGAACGCCTGCACCATATACCAGAATTTTCATTTCTTGCCTCCAAATCCGATCTTCACGATCTGCATTTTCATCCCGTTGTCCCCGACCTTGGCGAGAAACCGGAAAAAGCCGCTGACAGAAGGATCTTTCAAATCGTTGTACCCCAGCATATAGCCCCGGCTGGATACTTGCAAACGGCTGTCCCATGGGGAAAGCTCGCTTTTCGCATCCGAAACCGCGA
>NZ_DAWCVJ010000009.1:37407-52596 GCF_052358865.1 Faecalibacterium sp. | reverse complement strand
CGGAGAAGTACAAAAAATGCGTTTAGCGAAGCGGCTAGCATTTTTGTGCTTCGACTACTCCTTCGGGGTCTGAAAGGGGCGAGCAGCCCCTTTCTCGTGCCTCCCGCGCCTCGAAAGTAGCGGGTGCTTTTCTGGTTCTCTTTTGGCACGCAAAAGAGAACTTAGCCTTACCGCAACAGCAATTTGACCCGCGCCACAAGCGCGCGCAAGCCCACTTAAAGAAACCTTACCCCGCGCAACCTCGCTCTACTCTTCTATTATACACCAAAATCTCCACATTTCTGTGACCAAGTCCCAAAAGCCTCCATTTCCCGCCGGAACTCCACTTTGCAAGGGCCGGAGAGTGTGTTATACTTTCCTTGAATTTGATTTTTTATCTTCCCAATGGAGGCTTTTACTTATGTCCACAAAGCAGCGCCTGCTTTTCATCACCACCGGCGGCACCATCGCCAGCGTCCGCACCCAGCAGGGCCTCAAGCCCGTGCTCACCAGCGAAGAACTGCTGGCTCATCTGCCCGAGCTGAACGACCTCTGCTGCCCCGACACGCTGGCCTTGTGCAGCATCGACAGCACCGACCTCGGCCCGGAGCACTGGCTGATGATGGCAAAGGCCGTGCAGGAAAATTATGCCCTCTACGACGGCTTCATCATCTGCCACGGCACCGACACACTGGCCTACTCGGCGGCGGCACTGTCCTACCTCATCCAGAACGCCGACAAGCCCATCATCCTCACCGGCGCACAGCAGCCCATCTCCAACGAGATCACCGACGCCAAGAAAAACCTGCGCGACAGCGTCATCTGCGCCCTTGACCCCGGCAGCCGGGGCGTTATGGTGGTGTTCGGCGGGCACGTCATCGCGGGCACCCGCGCCAAAAAGAACAAGACCATCAGCTACGACGCGTTCGCCTCCGTAAATTTTCCGGCGCTGGCGCTGGTGCAGGGCGACCGTCTGGTGCGGTATGTGCCCTCGCCCTGGCCCACCGGCCCGGTGGAGTTTGGCCGCGCCCTCAGCCCCCGGGTCTTCCTGCTCAAGCTGACGCCGGGCCTCAGCCCCGACCTCATCCCGGACATCTTCCGGCTCTACGACTGCGTCATCGTGGAGAGCTTCGGCGTGGGCGGCATCCCCCAGCGGCTGATGGACGCCTTTGCCGAGGGCCTCGGCGACTACGACAAGACCCGCAAGGTGCTCATCCTCACCACACAGGTGACTTACGAGGGCAGCGATGTGGGCATCTACGAGGTGGGCAAGCGGGTCAAGAACCGCTTCCGTTTCCTCGAGGCCCACGATATGACCATCGAGGCCGTGGTGACCAAGATCATGTGGCTGCTGGCACAGGACTGCGACAGCTTCGATCAGTTGCAGCAGCGGTTCTACCGGCAGGTCAATTTTGATACGTTCTATCACTAAAAAATCAAAAATCGTGCCGGTTTGACCAGCACGACCACATTTTCAGAATACCATCTGCACCAGCAGCACATAGCACAGCGTGCCGCCTGCGATGGAGACGAGCGTCTGATGCTTCCACTTATGGAGCGCGACGGTCACGCCGATGGCGATGGCCTCGGGGATGCCGTGGCTGCCTGTGGCAAAGCTGACGCCCTTGAGGCAGTAGACGATGAGCATCCCGAAGATGGCGGCGGGCAGCACATGGCCCAGATATTCCACCACCTCGGGCACCCTGCCGCCCCGGGAGCCGAACACCAGAAAAGGCAGAAACCGGGTGAGCATGGTCGCCG
Organism: Faecalibacterium sp.; assembly: GCF_052358865.1. Classification (NCBI taxonomy): domain Bacteria; kingdom Bacillati; phylum Bacillota; class Clostridia; order Eubacteriales; family Oscillospiraceae; genus Faecalibacterium; species Faecalibacterium sp. The sequence goes on along the minus strand of NZ_DAWCVJ010000009.1, from coordinate 50,856 downwards.
CCGCACAGACGGCGATGGTCAGGATGAATTGGAGATCACTCATCGTGCCGCCTCGCTTTCCTTGGCCTCGATGGGGCGGCGGAGCAGGAGCAGGGCCGCGAGGATGCAGACCATCGAGGGGATGAGGAAGCTGCCCGCGCCAAAGATGCGCAGGCAGACCAGCGGCGCAGCGAGGCCGATGACGGCGCTGGCGTGCTGCTTTTCCTTCTCCCACTGATTGAGGAAGATGACCACAAACATGGCCGTCATGACAAAATCGACGCCCTCGGTGCTGAAGGGCAGGACTGCGCCGAGGGCCGCCCCCATGGCCGCGCTGGCGACCCAGTAGAACTGGTCCAGCAGGGTGATGAAGAACATGAACCAGCCCCGGTCCACCCCCTCCGGCGGCTCTGCTGAGCAGGTGATGGAGAACGTCTCATCGCTCATGGCGAAGATCATGTAGGCGCTGCGCAGGCCGTAGCCCCGGTAGCGCTGCAGCATGGTCAGGCCGTAGAAGAGGTGCCGCGCCTGGATCATCAGGGCCATCAGAAAGGCCGACACCGGCGCAAAGCTGCCCAGCAGCAGCGACGCCAGCACAAATTCCAGCGAGCCGCCATACACCACCGTGCCCATCAGGGGCGGCAGCCAGACCGGCAGACCCAGCGACTGCACATAGATGCCGTAACCGAGGCCCAGCACCAAATATCCGGCAAACACCGGCAGCGTCTGGGGCGCTGCGGCCCGGAACGCGCGCCACACCGGCGCACGGTTCAATTTTATTTCGTTTTGTTTTTGCATTGGCTTCAACCCTCCATTCTAGTATTATAACAGGTTTATAATACATTGCAAGAGAGGAGTTTCCCCCTGCCGACAGACAAAAAGCATCCGCAGAGGCGGCTCTCCGAGCTTTTTTCGGAGAAACACCCTCTGCGGATGCTTTCTTTTTGCGATAGGATGCGGCCCTTAGTCCAGCTTATCCTTCTTCACGAGGTCCTTCGTGTAGAGGGCGCGGGTGGCGTTCAGGACAGCGAGGACCATAACACCAACGTCCGCGAAGATGGCCGCCCACATATTGGCGATGCCCAGAGCGCCCAGCAGCAGGCAGGCCGCTTTGATGGCCAGCGCAAAGACGATGTTCTGGTAGACGATGCCCTTGGTGCGGCGGGCAATGCGCATGGCGAGGGCGATCTTAGCCGGGTCGTCGTCCATCAGGACGACGTCTGCGGCCTCGATGGCGGCGTCCGAACCGAGTGCGCCCATGGCAATGCCGATGTCAGCGCGGGAGAGGACAGGGGCGTCGTTGATGCCGTCGCCCACGAAGGCCAGATTCTCCTTGGGCCGCTTCTCGGCGATGAGCTTCTCGATCTGATCCACCTTGTCGCCGGGCAGCAGGCCCGCATGGTACTCATCGAGGCCCAGCTCTGCCGAGACGGCCTTCGCCACCGGCTCGGCGTCGCCGGTCAGCATGACCGTCTTGCGGACGCCGGCCTGCTTGAGGCCCTTGATGGCCTGTGCACTGTGGGGCTTCACCACGTCGGCGATGAGCAGGTAGCCCGCATACTCGCCATTGATGGCCACATGGACGATGGTGCCGATCTGGGGCACATCGGGGACAGAAAGGCCCAGCTTCTCCATCAGGCGGGCGTTGCCCGCCGCTACCGGCCTGCCATCCACCTTGGCAGTGACGCCGTGGCCGCCCAGCTCTTTCACATCGGTGACGCGGGCGGCATCGATGTCCCTGCCGTAGGCGGCCTTGATGCTCAGGGAGATGGGATGCTTCGACCAGCTCTCGGCCAGCGCAGCAGCCTCCACGAGGGCTTCCTCCGCACCGCCCTCCACGGGGCAGATCTTAGTGACTTTAAAAGTGCCCTGCGTCAGGGTGCCGGTCTTATCGAAGACCACGACGCCGGTGTTGGCCAGCTCTTCCAGATAGGTAGAGCCTTTGACGAGGATGCCGCAGGCGGATGCGCCGCCGATGCCGCCGAAGAAGCTCAGCGGGATGGAGATGACCAGAGCGCAGGGGCAGCTGATGACGAGGAAGGTGAGGGCACGGTAGACCCAGTCCCCGAAGCGGGCCGGCTGGCCCATGAGAAGCAGGGCGATGGGGGGGATGAAGGCCAGCGCCAGAGCGCCGTAGCAGACCGCCGGGGTGTAGACCCGGGCAAAGCGGGTGATGAAGTTCTCGGCCCGAGCCTTCTTCATGCTGGAATTTTCCACAAGGTCGAGGATCTTGGAGACGGTGGATTCGCCGAACTCCTTGGTGGTCCTGACCCGGAGCAGGCCGCTCATATTGACGCAGCCGCTGATGACCTCATCCCCGGACTGGACATCGCGGGGCAGGCTCTCGCCGGTGAGGGCGGCAGTGTTCAGGGTGGAAGCGCCCTCGATGATGACGCCGTCGATGGGCACACGCTCGCCGGGCTGGACCACAATGACCGTGCCCACCTCAACTTCGTCGGGGTCCACCTGTTCCAGCTTGCCGTCCTCGCCCTCGATGTTGGCATAGTCGGGCCGGATGTCCATCAGGGCCGAGATGCTGCGGCGGCTCTTGCCGACGGCCACGCTCTGGAACAGCTCGCCGATCTGATAGAAGATGATAACGGCGCAGCCCTCGACGTAGTCGCCCAGCGCGAATGCGCCCACGGTGGCGACTGCCATCAGGAAGCACTCATCGAAGGCCTGACGGTTCTTGATGCCCAACAGGGCCTTGCGGAGCACATCCCAGCCCACCACGAGGTAGGGGATGCAGTAGAGTAGCAGCTCTGCCGCCATGGGCAGGGGCGGCAGCAGCTTGAGCACCAGCACCAGCGCCAGAGCGGCGAGGATGCGGTAGAGCATTTTCTTTTGTTTTTTCGTCATGGGTCTCAGGCCTCCTTTGGGGCACTTTTCTCAGATTCAACAGGTTTTCCCCACAAGGGGCTTGTTTTCCACCCTTTCCCCCGGCTTTTCCACGATGTTTTCCCGCAAAAAGCCTCAAATGCGCGTTTATTTTTCTACTTTTGCGCAAAGGATGTTGAAAACACAGTGGAAATTGTTGAAAACCGATTCATTTTTCCACAGTTTCCACCCGCATCTCGTCCGCTGCGGCAGACGCTCAGATGCCGAAGATCTCGCAGTCGTCCTCCACCTTCTTGCAGGCAGCGAGGACGTTCTGCATGGTGGCCTTGGGGTCAGCGCCCTCGGCAAACTCGACGTTCATCTTCTGGGTCATGAAGCTGACGGTAGCCTTTGCCACGCCGGAAACGGTGTTGGCGGCATCCTCCATCTTCTGAGCGCAGTTTGCGCAGTCCACTTCGATCTTGTAGCTCTTTTTCATAATAAGTACCAGCCTTTCTTTCTATATAGCCGCTCCGCCGCAGGGTGCAGCAGGGCTTGCAGCATTTCAGGGGGCATCACTCTTCGATATGGTCCATGCCCATCGAGAGGATGCTGCGCACATGGTCGTCGTCCAGCGCATAGTAGACGGTCTTGCCGTCGCGGCGGAAGCGGACGAGCTTTGTGTCCTTCAGCACCCGCAGCTGGTGGCTCACCGCCGACTGGCTGAGCTGGACGGCGTTTGCGATGTCCTGCACGCAAAGCTCGTCGTCGTGGAGGGCATAGAGGATCTTGATGCGGGTGGAGTCGCCGAACACCCGGAACAGGTCGGCCAGCTCATAAAGCACCTCATCGTCCGGCAGCACCGGCGGGGCCTTGGGCAGTTTTTCGGGGGAAGTGACTTCTTCAGCCATCGTTGTCACCCTTTCGTTTTCACATATGAACATCTGTTCATGTATTCATGATAACACGCAGATGCCCCCCTGTCAAGCGTTTTGGCACAAAAACTTATCATGCCTCCCAAATTGACAAAATAAACCGTAAAACGCCGGAAATTTGCAATCAGCTTGCGGTTTCATTAAAACATCCCTGCTGTGTTTTATGTCCTCCCTCTGCTCCGCCACTCTTTCAAGGCCCACGGCAGATACATAACGGCCAGCGCCAGCGCGATGGCAGGCAGAAAGCCCAGAATATAATACTTTTCACCTAGCAGCTCTGTAAATGTACTGGTGATGATATTCCCATAGGGATTATTGAGAAAATAGAAGTTGGTACCAAGCGGCTTATTCAAAAAGTAGATGGGCAGGGCGGATCCAAACAAAAACGCCAGCACCTGTGGGATTCGCCGGGGGCTGGGACGATAACCACCCACCACCAGCAGGGTAGGATAGAGTACCAGCAGGGCATGGATGCTGACCGAGTGCAGATTGATGAATGTCCACCAGAAGGGAACGTCCAGCCAACTGGGACAGAGCAGAGCCAGCGCCGCACCCGGAATGCAGAGCGCATAAAGCTCCTCTTTGCACCAATTCCTGTCCGTGAGGGTGTTGTATAGGCAGACAAAGACATTGATGCTGCACAGGTGCAGGGGCAGATAACTCCAGTTCCATTGACCGGTCAGCTCCATCCCCAGCAGGAGGGCAGCTTCGTCCAGCACAAGTAGGAGAGTGACTCCTATTAAAATACGCCGCCGGGTGCGGGCAGAGCTGCGGCGATACCACCAAGCCATTCCTGCAATGAATGCAAGCGAAAGAGCCAATTCTGTGAGGTGGATGCCGCCATACAGCGGATAACACCGGTAATCGGCTCCAAATTCAGCGTGGGTGATGTCGTAGGATTTCCAGAAATCATTCATCTTCTCTCCCTCCTTGTCCAGCTTATGATACCGCTTTTGGCTTCAGGCGGAAAGAGTTTTAGAGAAAAAATCCCGAAAACAGATGCAATGACCGATATTTTGTGGTATCCTTACGAATGTGAAATTATCTGCCGCAAACTGCGGCAGGACGAAGATTTGAGAAAGAAGGCATTTTTATGTTAGAGACTGGCATCCGCGGCAGACAGAGCGTCGCCGTCACCCCTGAAAACACCGCCAAGACGATGGGCAGCGGCACGCTGAACGTCTTCGCCACCCCCGCACTGGTGGCGCTGGCCGAAAAGACCTGCTGGATGAGCGTCGCCGACGCACTGGACGAGGGCTGCGGCTCTGTGGGCACCAAGCTGGAGCTGGAGCACACCGCCCCCACCCCCGTGGGCATGACCGTCACCTGCGAGAGCGAGCTGACCGCTGTGGAGGGCCGCAAGCTGGTGTTCAAGGTGTCCCTGTACGACGAGAAAGGCCCCGTGGGCGGCGGCGTCCACGAGCGCTTCGTGGTCAACGACGCCAAATTTGCCGCCAAAGCCGAGAGCAAGAAGGGTTAATCTTTTTGCTCTCCGCGCCCGGCAAGCTCGATGGGCGGCGGGTCGGCAGCCAGAAGCTGCTGCTCGGCCCGGGCCTGTGCTTCCTGCAGGAGCCGGGCTGCCTGCTCGCTGGCGCGGAACAGTTCCAGATACATCGCTTTATAGTCCGGCGCAGCCAACACCCCCTTCCGTCCCCGTTCTTGGGGATAGTCTGCCCGGCAGACCGCAAAAAAATCAAGTGAGGAGCTTATCATGAAAAAAAACAATCTTTCGTGGGTGGGTGCTCTTCTGGTGTTCGCCCTGCTGCTGTGGTGCACCGCAGCAACGCCCGGCAAGATCGCCGACCCCTCCACCTACACCTGCGCAGTATACAGCTCTGCGCTCTCCCTGCTGCCCCCTGTGGTGGCCATCGTTCTGGCCCTTAACACCAAGGAGGTCTACACCTCGCTGCTGGTGGGCATCGCCACCGGTGCGCTGCTCTACGCCAACGGCAACCTTGAGCTTGCGCTGACCACCCTCTTTTTCAACGAGGACGGCGGCATGATCTCCAAGCTGTCCGATGCCAGCAATGTGGGCATCCTCGTCTTTCTGGTGATGCTGGGCATCCTTGTGGCCCTGATGAACAAGGCCGGCGGCAGCGCCGCGTTCGGCCGCTGGGCCTCCACCCATATCCACACCCGGGCAGGCGCACAGTTCGCCACCCTGCTGCTGGGCATCCTCATCTTTGTGGACGACTACTTCAACTGCCTGACCGTCGGCTCCGTCATGCGCCCGGTCACGGACCGGCAGAAGGTCTCCCGCGCAAAGCTGGCCTACCTCATCGACGCCACCGCCGCCCCCATCTGCATCATCGCGCCGGTGTCCAGCTGGGCTGCCGCCGTCACCTCCTCGGTGCCGGAAGGCTCGGGCATCAACGGCTTCACCATGTTCCTGCGCACCATCCCCTATAACTACTACGCCATCCTCACGATGGTGATGAGCCTCTTCCTCATCTTCAGCGGCTTCGACTACGGCCCCATGAAGAAGCACGAGGACAACGCCCTGCTGGGCGACCTCTTCACCACCGACGACCGCCCCTACGGCGACGATGTGGACGACGGCTCCGACGCCCGCGGCCATGTGGTAGACCTCATCGCGCCGGTGCTGGTGCTCATCGCGGCCTGCATCTTCGGCATGGTGTACACCGGCGGCTTTTTCGAGGGCGTGGACTTCATCACTGCCTTCGCAAATTGCAGCGCCTCTGTGGGCCTCGTGATGGGCAGCTCCATCGCCCTGATGTTCACCTTCGTCTTCTACCGGGTGCGGGGCGTCATGACCTTTCAGGACTTCGCCGCCTGTATCCCCGAGGGCTTCAAGGCGATGGTCAGCCCCATGCTCATCCTGACGCTGGCGTGGACCCTTTCCGGCATGACCGGCCTGCTGGGCGCAAAATACTACGTCGCCAGCCTGCTCAGCGGCTCCGCTGCGGCGCTGCAGTACCTGCTGCCCATCATCATCTTCCTCGTGGCCGTCTTCCTCGCCTTCGCCACCGGCACTTCGTGGGGTACCTTCTCCATCCTCGTGCCCATCGTCTGCCATGCGTTCCCGGAGGGTGAGATGCTGGTGGTCTCCATCGCCGCCTGCCTGTCCGGCGCGGTCTGCGGCGACCACTGCTCGCCCATCTCCGACACCACCATCATGGCTTCTGCCGGTGCCCACTGCAGCCACGTCAACCATGTCTCCACTCAGCTGCCCTACGCCATGACCGCCGCCGCCATCTCGGCGGGCTGCTACCTGCTCTGCGGCGCAGCGCAGGCCGTCCTCGGCGAGGCTGCCAACGTCCTGACCTCCTTCGTGCTGCTGGCCTGTGCCGTCGTCATCGAGCTTGTGGTCCTGAGCATCGTCAGGGCACGGATGGGCCATCCCGGGCAGAAAAAGTCCGAAAAAGCCTAAAATTTCCACCAAAATCGTGGATTTTTCTCTTCCCCTCCGGCCAGAATCATGGTATACTGTAAAAAGAGTAAATTTTTTGAGCTATTAGGCTCATGGAAGGAGAATCCATGCTGGAAGAAGTCTTTCAGGACGTCTATACCAAATTCAAGCTGCACTTTTATCAAAATGTATTTCAGCGCTTTGCCACCCGCGAGGCCACGCTGACCACGGTGGAGTCCTTCTGCATGGAGGGCATCATGGCGATGGGCGAGCCGACCATTGCGGAGTTCTCCCGCATGATGCGCATTTCCACTCCCAACGCGGCCTACAAGATCGGCAGCCTCGTGAAAAAGGGCTATGTGGAGAAGATCCAGTCCACCACCGACCGCCGCGAGTACTATCTGCGCCCCACCCAGAAATACATCGATTACTACAGCATCAGCTACTCCTACCTGCACACCGTCATCGAGCGAGTGCGTCAGCGGTTCCCCGCAGAGGACTGCGACAAGATGGAGCAGATGCTGTCGGTCATCAGCACCGAGCTGATGCCGGAGCTGGATATGCTGGCCAAGTGCCACCATTCGGAAGCGCCCGCTGCTCCGGAGACGCCCGCCGAAAAGTAAGCGTACAGCAAAACGAAAAGGCCCTCCCGGGCAAAACCGGGAGGGCCTTTTATCGTTTACGTCTCTGTCCGCAGGTCACACCAAAAGCGAAGTGCGGCCGCCCCGACGGAACGGGACAGCCGCAGCTTCATGGGAATGTAACAGACAGAGCTTGTCAGGATGTTGAGCTTATGCCTTCTCCTGTGCAGCGTTTGCAGCGGTGCGCTTGTTGATCTTGCTCTGGTTATAGACCGAGTAGATGATAACGAGGATGGCTACGCTTGCAAAGACCATAGCGATGGGAGAGGTGGTGATGGCGAAGAAGTTTCCGCGCTGGATGTTCATGTAGCGCACGAAGTTCTTCTCGCACATGGGTCCCAGAATAAGGGCCAGCAGGATGGGAGAAAGGGGGAACTCGTACTTGTTCATCAGCCAGCCGATGATGCCGAAGGCGACACAGACGCCCACGTCAAAGGCATTCTTGTTGATGGAGAAAGCGCCCAGCAGGGAGATGACGAGGATGATGGGGTAGAGCATCTTCTTCTCGACAGAGACGATCTTTGCAAAGAAGCGGACGCCGAGGCAGCCCACCACCAGCATGCAGAGGTTTGCCAGCATCAGAGCTGCGAAGACGCGGTAGACGGTGGGCAGCTCGGTGACATACATCATGGGGCCGGGGGTGATGCCCTTCATGATGAAGGCACCCAGCAGGATGGCCGTGACGGAGTCGCCGGGGACGCCCAGAGACAGCAGGGGGATCATTGCGCCGCCGGAGCAGCCGTTGTTGGCGGACTCGGTCGCCGCAACGCCGTTGGGGATGCCGGTGCCGTACAGCTCGGGGTGCTTGCTGGCGGACTTGCTGGCGCCGTAGGAGACGAAGACGGCGATGTCACCGCCTGCACCGGGGATGGCACCGATGAAGGTGCCGATGAGGCCGCCGGAGAGGATGTTGGGCCAGATCTTCTTGATGGTCTTCCAGTCCGGCAGGACGTTGGTGATCTTCTCGTTGGATCTCTGCTCCTGCTCCTCGCCGCGGATGATGCGCTCCACGCCGGCGATGACCTCAGAGACTGCGAACAGACCGATCAGGGTAGGGATGAACTGGAAGCCGTCCAGCAGGCCGGTCTGCTTGGTGGTGATGAAGCGGGGGATGCCGTTGGTGGGGTCGAGGCCGACGGTGCACAGCAGCATACCGAAGAAGGCGCTGATGAGGCCCTTGGCCACAGACTTGCCGGAAATTGCGACGATGACCGACAGACCGAAGACGGCCAGCATGAACATCTCGCCGGGACCGAAGTTCATGGCCATGTCAGCGACCAGCGGAGACAGGAAGGTCATGACCAGTGCGCCGATGACGCCGCCGCAGAAGGACGCGAACATGGCGACGGACAGGGCCTTGCCGGCCTGACCCTTCTTGCACATGGGGTAGCCGTCCAGCAGGGTGGCGGCTGCGGCGGGCGTGCCGGGGGCGTGGATGAGGATGGCGGAGATGGAGCCGCCGTACATACCGCCGCAGTAGATGCCCAGCAGCAGGCCGATGGACGGGATGAGGTCCATGCCGAAGGAGAAGGGGATGAGCAGCGCCACGCCCATGGTGGCGGTCATGCCCGGGATCGCGCCCAGCAGAACGCCGCCCAGCGCACCGATGAAGGTCATCAGAAGGACCTCGGGGTTGGACCAGACAGTCGCGTAGCTGGAAAGAAGCAGACTAAAATCCATAACTGTGCTCCCTCCTTAAATCATGTCCACGAGGGTGCGCAGGAAGTTCAGCGGACCCAGCGGAATATTGACGGTAAGCACCTTGTAGAACACCAGCCACATCAGCAGCGGCACCAGAATGCTCACAAGGATCATCTGCACCCAGTTGCGCTTGCCGATGAGGAACATGATGATCATCGACAGCACCATTGCGCACAGGATGTAGCCGCAGCTCTTGAAGAGGGCAGCGAACAGCACGCAGAGGAGGATGACGAAGTAGGCTGCGGCCAGACCCTTATCCTTCAGGGGGTTCAGGGTGCCCACCTCAACGGCGGTGGGGTCGCCCTCCTTCATGGTGCCCATCAGCTTGAAGATGGACTGGAGGAGCAGGATGACGGAGAAGATGACCACGCCCACGATCATGACGCGGGGGAAGGTGGACGCCTGCACATAGGTGTTGGCCACCTCGGGGAAGTTGCCGGTCTGGAACCATGCCCAGATGCCGATGGCGAGGAAAATGATGGAGCCGATCAGATTGGAAAAGGCCATCGTTTTCATTTTGTTTTTGTTCAAAAGGGGTTCCTCCTCTCTCTATTTTCAAAAAAGGGGCAGGCACGAACTGCCTGCCCCAGCAAATACGCAGAGAGACAAATCAGAGGCCGACAGCGTCCATAGCAGCTGCGACGTCGGTAGCAGCCTGCTTCAGGTAGTCTGCATAGCCCTGTGCATCCAGATAGGAGATAGCCTGACCGTTGTTGTTCATGAAGGTCACGAAATCGGGATCCTCGATGGCGGCGGCGCAGGCCTCTTCCAGACGGGTCATGATGGCATCGTCCACGCCCAGAGGAGCGGCCATGCCGCGCTGGGTGTAATAGGTGATGTCGTAGCCCTGCTCCTTGCAGGTGGGCACGTCGGGGAAGACGGGGTTGCGCTCCTCGTCCATAACGCCGAGGCAGATCAGGTCGCCGGACTCGATGAAGCTGCGGGCCTCGGCCAGAGAAACGGTAACGCCCTGAATGAAGCCGCCGGCTGCATTCTGGACGGCGGTAGCAGCGCCCTCCTGATAGGTGATCATCTGGATGTCGATGCCGGTAGCGCTCATCAGGTAGCCGCCTGCGATGTGCCAGACAGAAGCGTTGGAGGAGCCGCCCATCTGCACCTCACCGGGGTGAGCCTTGCAGTAGTCGATGAAACCGGGCAGGTCGGTGATGCCGTTGCTTGCAGCCCACTTTGCGCCGACGGTGATGGCAGCTGCGTCGGTGTTGACGCGGCACAGGGGAGCGTAGTTCTCCCAAGTCAGCTCGCTGGTGCCCAGCTTCTTGTAGGTAGCCAGCTCGAAGGTGATCATGCCGATGGTGTAGCCGTCGGTGTTGGCGTCTGCGATGGCCTGATGGCCCAGGATGCCGCCGCCGCCCGTCTGGTTATCGACGGTCAGGGTCACACCCAGATTCTTGCCCATTGCCTCGCAGAATGCGCGCAGGCAGGAGTCCGTGCCGCCGCCTGCAGACCAGGGGCAGATGACCGAGATGCCCTTGGTGGGGTAATCGGTGGACTTGCCGCCAGCGGTGCTGGCAGCAGCGGAACCTGCAGTAGAAGCAGCAGTGCTATTGGAAGAAGAGCCGCCGCAGGCGGTCAGGACGCCAGCAGCACCCACGACAGCAGAAGCTGCGAGGAAGTCACGACGAGAGATCTTTTTCATTTCTTGTTACCTCCGATTCATGTTGCGTTTATCCGTTTCATGGCAGTGCCGTGCTTTGCTCACAGCACCATTCCCTCCGCAAACGGACTCGCCTTTCGCTACTATGATAGCGCATATTTTTCCATCCCGCAATTAGAGTCAAGCACAAATTTTCAACGGAATGTTTGTACAAAGTGACCCGATTGATTGGTTTTCTATCCGCCTGTCGTGCAGATATTCAGGATCTTCGCTTTTATATACAAGATTCTTTGCTGCTGTACTTTTGATGTATGCGGGCGTGCCGGTGCGCCCGCGTCCCCCTCTCCCGGGGCCGACTGACGCCAACGCAAAACCAGCCCGCAGGCCGGGCATTTTGTCCGTCCTGCGGGCTGGTCATTTCCTGTGAAATTACGCTCTCCCTGCGCCCCGGTCGAGTATCTTATCGAAGCGGGAAAAGAAAGTAATGGCCGTGATGGTCGCGGCCAGAAGATCGCTGACCGGCTCTGCCAGAAAGACGCCGAAGCATTTGTCTGCCACAAAATGGGGCAGGATAAAAATGAGGGGGATGAGCAGGATGATCTTGCGCAGGCAGGCCAGCAAGAGGCTCACCTTCGCCTGACCCAGCGCCATAAAGCTCTGCTGGCAGGCGATCTGAACGCCCATCGCAAGGATGCCGGCCATATAGATGCGCATGGCCCATGTGGTGTAGTCGATCAGGGCGGCATCCGAGGTGAAGATGCCCGCCACCACGCCGGGCACGGCCATCATAAGCAGCCAGAACAAGGTGGTGTAGCCGAAACAAAGGGTGAGCTGGAAGCGGAACGCCTCCTTGACCCGGGCCTTTTTGCCTGCGCCGAAGTTGAAGCTCATGACCGGCTGGCCGCCCTGACAGATGCCCTGAATGGGCAGGGTGCACAGCTGGGACACGCTGGTGATGACGGTCATCGCGCCTACGGCGATGTCGCCGCCATAACGGGCGAGGCTGGAGCTGAAGCTGATGGAAAGCAGGCTCTCCGTCGAGAGCATGACGAAGGACGAGATGCCCAGCCCCAGCACCGGCAGGATGACGCTGCGCTCCACCCTGAGGTACTCTTTGCGGAGTTTGAGAATCGTCTTCGGGCCGGTGAGGAACTTCAAGATCCAGCAGGCACCCACAGCCTGACTGAGCACCGTCGCCACCGCTGCGCCCCGGACGCCCCAGCCAAGGCCGAAGATGAGGATGGGGTCGAGGATGATATTGATGACCGCACCGATGACGGTGGTGAGCATACTGATCTTCGCAAAGCCCTGCGTCGTGATAAAGGGGTTCATGCCCATGACCAGCAGCACGAACACCGAGCCGAGGATATAGATGCGGCCATAGGCCACCGCGTAAGGGAGGGTGGCGTCGCTGGCGCCAAAAAGCCGCAGCAGGGCGGGCGCACCGGCATAGAAGCCGATCGTCAGCACCACGGCGAAGAAGAGCAGCATGGTAAAGCTGTTGCCGATGATCTTTTCGGCGTCCTCTTTGTTGCCCTGCCCCAGTGCGATGGCCGTGCGGGGCGCACCGCCCGCGCCGATGAGCATGGCGAAGGCGTTCAAAAGCATGAGGATGGGGGCGAACAGGCCCACACCTGTCAGCGCCGCCGCGCCGATGCCCTCGATGTGGCCGATGTAGATGCGGTCTACGATGTTATAGAGCAGATTGACCACCTGCGCCACCACGGCGGGGATCATCAGCTGCAAAAGCAGGGGCTTGACCGGCCCGCTGCCCATATCCTGTCGATTCTGTGCTGCCATAGGTCCTCCTTCGAGTCTATATGCTTCAAATTTGAAATAAATATAGCATATGCCGCCCCGCCTGTCAAGGGAGAGGGCAGAGCGCAGCAAAAATCAGAAGGCCCTCTCAGTCCTGCTGACTGAGGTCAGACAGCCGCCGGAAGAGCTTTTTGTTTTTCCAGTTGACGGAAAGGCGGGATTTTGCTATAATAATAAAGCTGTATATGGATAAAGAGCATCCCTCCTACCAGCAACTGTTCCACGTTTCAAGGCTGATTCGTGATATACAAATCGTGAATTTGCCATGAAAACATACTTGGAGATGTATCGAAGTGGTCGTAACGAGAACGACTCGAAATCCAAGTGGATGCTTCGCCGAATGTCTCCATATCACACGAGGAAACGTCGATTTTGATGTCCTGACAGGCTTCAGAACCTGTCTGAACGATGCGTTTTCTAACAATATTCTAACAGCAACTGTTCCAAGTTTCAAGGTCGATTTGCGATATACAAATCGTAAATTTGCCATGAAAATATACTTGGAGATGTATCGAAGCGGTCGTAACGAGAACGACTCGAAATCGTTTTGTCCTTAATCGGGCACGTGGGTTC
>NZ_DAWCVJ010000009.1:0-37307 GCF_052358865.1 Faecalibacterium sp. | reverse complement strand
GGTCGTAACGAGAACGACTCGAAATCGTTTTGTCCTTAATCGGGCACGTGGGTTCGAATCCCACCATCTCCGCCAACAAAAGGCACTAGCTTAGGCTGGTGCCTTTTTTGCGGCTAGATGGTGCGGATGAGAACAGGGCGGCGATTTTCGATGTGCAGCACAAATCCATCAGCCTCCCAAAAGTGCCCATCCAACAGAACTTCGCCCTGAAATGTAATCCGGCGGAGCTTCTGTGCGGCGTCGGTCACCTCAACGGTGCAAAAGCGCTGCAAGTAGCTGCAAATAGCGGCGGCGTGGGAGACGACAAGGGCGTTCTGCCCCTCCGGGAGAGAATCCAGCAGTTCGTGGATGCAGTCTGCCATCCGGGCGCTGACCTCACGGAAGGACTCGCCGTCCGGATTTTTGAAGTCCGGGTCTTCGTATTGGCGTTTCCAGAACGAAGCGTCCTGCCCGGTCGTGTCGCCGGTGCGGCGCTCGGCAAGGCGGGTGTCCTGCCGGACGGGAAGCCCCAGCAGCTGTGCGGTCTGGAGCGCACGCAGCGAAGGGGACGACCAGACGAGCGAGACCGTGCGGAAAGCGTCATTTTGAAAGACTGCGGCGGCCCGCTGAAGACCTTCGGCAGAAAGGCCGGGGTCGGGGCTGGAACCGCCGCGCTCCGGGATGGAATGGCGCAGGAGAAGAAGGGTTGTCATGAAAGCCTCCGATTAAAAAAGTGACTTCAGTATAGCAGATTCGGGAAAGCAGATGCAAGAAAACGAGCCGAAAGAACGACGGGGCCGATTCACTCCCCCTCAAAACGCAACCAAATTGCAAAAAATGTTACAATTTTCTCATGAAAAAAGAAGACTGGATTTCTCCAGACTTCCAATAGTATGTATCAGTGGTTGCAGTTCAAGATCTTCTCAAGCGTATCCGCAAACCTGACATCCTGCTCCTTCGTCCGCTTTGCGCTCCCCTTGGGGTGCTTTCCGGCACGAAGGAGCTTTTTGTTTTCATAACGCCGTAGCATGAGAGCGTCTATGTTGTCGGCGGTGTATTCCAAACCGTTCTGATTCAGCACCCGGGCGCGCTTGGCAAGGCACATACTCGCCAGCCCGTAGTCCTGTGTTACGACAATATCACCCGGTTTTACCCGGTTGACGAGGGCAAAGTCCACGCTGTCTGCTCCTTTATCGAACACCAGCGTCTGCGCACCTTCCCGCTCAATCTGGTGAGCGGTGTCGCACAGGATGATGACCGGAACGCCAAACCGCTTTGCAATCTGCAACGTCAGATTGACAACCGGGCAGCCGTCTGCATCGATCAAAATATTCATCGACTTTCCTCCATCACCCAGCGAAATGCTCTTGCGGTACGCAAATCAACGCCTTTGAAATGACCTCCGCTGTTCCATTCAAGGGTGCAGTCTGTGCTACGCTCTGCAAGCCGACTGTGCAGGGTACGGATGTTATCTCCTACCGCAGCCATGACGGTGTTTTTCGTGTGTTCCTCCTTGTCGCCAAGGCTCAGATAAATGCGCTGTGCCTGCATGGGGTGCTGCTGTTCAAACTCCATCCATTCCGGAAACCAAACAGAGGGCGAGGCGGCGGCGATACCATAGAACAGATCAGTCTGGGTGGATGCCCACAGCGCAAACAGCCCGGCCAGCGAGTAGCCGCCCAGAATGATTTTGACGTTCTCCGGGAGATGAAACTGCTGCTTCAGCGTGGGAATGACCTGTTCCGTCAGAAAGCACAGGGTGTCCGCAGCCTTACCTCCAAAGCCTTGCTTTCCCCACACAGCAGGGGCTTCCCACGGGGAAAGCTCGTCATTCCAGTTTTCCACTGGAATGGCTGCAAACAAAAAGTGGTGCGCACTCTGTGCAATAGCGGCAACCTCGCCGTCCATGCTTTGCAGCTCGTGTTCGCCGGTCATTTGGAGCAGCAGATATTCTGCATTGGCTTCGCCGTAAATGCGGCAAGGTCTGTTCCCGATTTGCATTGTCTGTGCGGTCACTGCGACGTCCTCCCGAAAAAAAAAATTTGGTAAGCCCAGTATAGCAACTGAAAAATCATTTTGCAATTCAAAAGGCGTTCATAGCCGTAGCAAGCAGTGTCTTCGTATATACAAAGACCATTTTTGCGTTGCAAAATGCTTGTTGGGAAATCCCAAACCCTTTCAGATCTGCACCGTACCGATGCAGGCTGCGCGTTTTTGCAAAACGCTTTTTCAGCACTCCATATACTGCGAAGAAATCGGGATGATGTCAATGTTACAGCCCCGGCTGCGAAACCGCTTGAAATACCGAATTTCCGTTTCGCTACCCTCGCAGATAAGATACACCACTGGGTTGCGCTTTCTGGCGTGGACAGACCTGCGGCTGATTTCTTTTATTCTGCCCATGCTGCATTCCCTCCAATGAACGGAATCGCACCGTAGCGGCCTTGCAGATACCCTTTGGAGATGTTCTCGCCTTTCCGGGGAGAGAACTCCGTCAGAGCATAAATATCGGTCTGCATGGTCTTTTCATCCTTTTCCGCAAACCAAATCTGATCGCGTCGCAGTAAGTTCAGGTCAAGAAGCCCGGTATCATGTGTGGTGAAGATGAGTTGTGCATGGTTCGTATTGATAGCGGCATCCTGCACCATCTCGATTAGATGCCGGGTCAGGAGCGGGTGCATACTGGATTCTATCTCGTCCACTACCAGAACAGAGCCGGATTCCAAAGCAGCAAGCCACATACCGATGCGAGAGAAGAAACGCTGTGTCCCAACGGATTCCTGACCCAACGGGAGCCAGAAACCCTTAGAAGTGCCATCTTCGGCATCGAGAGTGTGCAGTGCGGAAATGATAGGCTCTTCCTTGGAGCCTGTAATTCGGATGTCCTTGATACCGAGGTCTGCATACAGCATTTCATGCAGGATACGGCTCTTTTCAGAGCCGCCCTGCCGGATGGCAGACAATGTAGCATCCAGCCGCATTTCGGTTCCCATAAAGCCTGTCAGCTTTTCAAAGAACCACAGATACGCTTTTTCGGTCTGCGGACAATTCCACTCGTTCGAGCTGGACAGATAAAGGCGATTTTCGGCAGTTCGTCCAGCAAGCGTGAACTGCTCTTGAATATTCTCGCGGAACTGATAGCCATTGTTTTCTCTTGAAAAAATCAAGGCTTCCCGGCCATTCGGCCAGTGATAGAGATATTCGGTCAGGACTTTGGACTTGTCAAACGAGAACCCATAGGCATACTTGATGCCGCCATAAAAATAGATGGCTTCAAAGCTGGTCGGCTGTGTAGGCTGGTCAGTGAAAGCAAACGGCTCCTGCGGAAGGGACTCGCCTTTCAGCAGCTTGGCATATCGGCCACAGACCATTTCCCGCATGAGCAGGAGGGCATGGAGAACATTGCTCTTTCCGGCTGCATTTGCGCCGTACAGTGCCAGCACAGGCACAAGCTGTTTCTTTTCGTCCGGCGAAATCAGGCAATCAGACAGACTTTTATCCGTAGATGCTTTCAAGCTGATAATAGCCGTGTCCTTGATGGAGCGGTGGTTGGTGACTGAAAATTGAAGCAGCATCGCGATTCCTCCCAGATGATTTTCTGAATCCAGTGTACTCTATTCTGGGCGAAAAGTCAAATTTTGATTTTGAAATTTGCAAATATTCCGCAAAAATCAAGAATAAAATCTGAAATATCGGCTTTTGATACCGTTCAGATGCTATCAGGAATCATTCTGCATACACGACTTCCTTCACCACCACCTCCTCCGCCTGCGCTTTCAGCCCATTCATGTGCGCCACCCAGAGAAGCTGTGCGCGCTCTTTGTCCGGCGCGGGGTACTTGTCTAACAGAGTGGTCATCGTGCGTTCCAGCCACGCGCAGGCCGTTTTCTGGGCATCCTGCAAATGCGGCCAGAGCGTACCGTTCAGCAGCATCTGGTGATACAGCACAGGGCGCTGATTCTTGAGATAGACCAGCCGCATCCGGCCATACTTGCCCAGCGGTTCGGTATCATCGGTCTGCGGCAGGGTGAGCAGGGGCAGCTGATACTCCCCAACCTGTGCGTAATGGATCTCGGTGCGGACAGTGTTCGTGTTCTTCATGGAAATTCTCCTTTGCATTTTCAACGCGTTTTGCGGTCTTTGTGGAAAACGACGCTCACTTCTTCCGGCTCTGCGCGGTCAGCCAGTTACCCTGCGCCTGATAGTAGTGCTCCATCGTGGTGGGGGCGTTCAGGATGGTGGTGCGCAGATAGGCCATGATGTTCTTGATGGGCTGGGTGGTGTTGGACATCACATCGAAGATGTACTCAATGTGCTGGCTGGTCAGCTTGTCCAGCCGCAGCCGGATGGCTTTGGTGGTCTGCGGCTGCTTGCCGACGTACTGGGTCTGCCGTGGACAGCAGTACATCTCCACAATGTTGTCCAGCAGTTCCTCCAGCTTGTCGGGGTCGTACCGCTGGGCAAGGGTGTCGATCTCCAAACGTTCCCGAAACTCTTCCCGTACCTGTGCTTCCATCTGGTCAAAATCTGCGGATTCGCCTGTCGGCCCTGATAGATTAGTACTTTGTCTTTTAGTATTTTGTTTATTAGTATTTTGTTGCGTTGCCTTTTCCAAATTGGGCTCAGCCAAATTTGGAAAATCCAAAAATGGTGAAGAACAAGGTTTCATGCGGCTTTTCGGGCTTTTGGTTGCGGACGGGTCCGACGGCTCGCCTTCCTTGCCGGGAACGGCAGGAGCGTCCTCAACAGGCGATTCATAGACCTGATAATCGTAGTCGATGATCTGCCCTTTGGCATTGCGGACTTTCTGACGGCGGA
This sequence comes from Faecalibacterium sp., assembly GCF_052358865.1. Taxonomy (NCBI): domain Bacteria; kingdom Bacillati; phylum Bacillota; class Clostridia; order Eubacteriales; family Oscillospiraceae; genus Faecalibacterium; species Faecalibacterium sp. The sequence continues at coordinate 32,510 of NZ_DAWCVJ010000009.1, read as the reverse complement.
CGTAGCCGTGTTCTTCCAGTTCCAGAACAGCGGTGCGTACACTGTCCAGACCATCCTTGCAACCAACGGTCAGCCCTTTCAGGCTGTAATCCCAATCGTCCGGCAGGGAGAGCATATAGGACAGCAGTCCCTTGGCTTTCAGGGACAGTCTCTTATCCTGCAGGTGGTGGTTGCTCATAACGGTGTAGTTGACGTTTTTATTGACGCGGAATGTTGACATGGCGGCTTCCCTTTCAGCCCAATGCGGGCAAGAGAAAACGCAGCATTTCCCGGCTTTCGGGAAACGCTGCGTTCAGACAGGGAAGCCTGCTGTGAGCTGGCACAGCAACGGCAGCACTGCATAATTCTAACGGACATCTAACACAACTACACCTGAAATGCAGCCGCTGACGACCCGTGTGAAAAAGGATTTTTCTAACGTCATTTCGCAAAAAGCGGCTAATTTTTGCCTGCAAATTGCGGTGCGACGTTCCTTTTGGGAGGTTACAAAAATGCCCTCAGCTGCCAATGACAGCCGCAAGGGACCAGCTTCATCCAACAATTTTAAAGACTCGAAATCGTTTTATCCTTAATCGGGCACGTGGGTTCGAATCCCACCATCTCCGCCAGAAGTCGCAGATTCAAACGAATCTGCGACTTTTTCTTTTGCATCAAGCAGAGAAAGACAGCTTTTGCCTCATCGTAGTATGCTTTATACACGAACGATAAATCCATAATTACTTGGGGAGTTTGGATTCTCCCAAAAGGTTCGCAATGACCCCAGCAGACCCCTGTTTGCTTTTGTAATCGAGATGTGCGTAGATGTCAGCGGTGGTAGAAAAGGTGCTGTGCCCCAGCCATTCCTGAACCTGCTTCATTGATATCGAACACCAGCGTCTGCGCACCTTCCCGCTCGATTTGGTGAGCTGTGTCGCACAGGATGATGACCGGAACGCTGAATTGCTTTGCGATTTGCAACGTCAAATCTACCACAGGGCAACCGTCGGCATCGATCAAAATATTCATCGACTTTCCTCCATCACCCACTGAAATGCTTTCGCCGTGCGCAGGTCGGCATCTTTGAAATGACCGCCGCTGTTCCATTCAATGGTGCAGTCTGTGCTACGCTCTGCAAGCCGACTGTGCAGGGTACGGATGTTATCTCCTACCGCAGCCATGACGGTGTTTTTCGTGTGTTCCTCCTTGTCGCCAAGGCTCAGATAAATGCGCTGTGCCTGCATGGGGTGCTGCTGTTCAAACTCCATCCATTCCGGAAACCAAACAGAGGGCGAGGCGGCGGCGATACCATAGAACAGATCAGTCTGGGTGGATGCCCACAGCGCAAACAGCCCGGCCAGCGAGTAGCCGCCCAGAATGATTTTGACGTTCTCCGGGAGATGAAACTGCTGCTTCAGCGTGGGAATGACCTGTTCCGTCAGAAAGCACAGGGTGTCCGCAGCCTTACCTCCAAAGCCTTGCTTTCCCCACACAGCAGGGGCTTCCCACGGGGAAAGCTCGTCATTCCAGTTTTCCACTGGAATGGCTGCAAACAAAAAGTGGTGCGCACTCTGTGCAATAGCGGCAACCTCGCCGTCCATGCTTTGCAGCTCGTGTTCGCCGGTCATTTGGAGCAGCAGATATTCTGCATTGGCTTCGCCGTAAATGCGGCAAGGTCTGTTCCCGATTTGCATTGTCTGTGCGGTCACTGCGGCATCCTCCCGAAAAAAATTTTGATAAACCCAGTATAGCAACTGAAAAATCATTTTGCAATTCAAAAGGCGTTCGCATTCGCAAACCTGCTAACGAGTGTCAATAGCCTGAACAAAAAATCATCAAAAATTTATTGCCGGGTGCAGTTAAGCATCCGGCAACTTTAATAAGCCGACAGCACAAGCTTGTCAGCTGAAAATCATCGTAAGTTGATATCAATTTGTATCAGATGTTTTTTGATTCTCATTCATGATCCTTCTGGCTCGTCCGCGCGTGGTATCCTCGAAGGTTTCCTCTTCGCTGAATCGCAGCCAATAGGGATCTTCCATCAGACAAGCGTTGGTGCGCTTGACGATTTCCCAAGCGTTGTAGTCGGGCAGTCCCATCAATTTCAAAATCTCTTTGCAGTCCATCCGATTTTTCGGAAAGATACGCTTCTTTGCCCAAACCACCACATCGACCAATGGGACTTTGCGTTTGTCACCAATGAAAAGGTTCAGTGGAAGGCTATCCTGCGGCACGCCCTCATTTGCGCAAAGAGACTGCCCATCTTCACTTAGGTGGGCGATTTCTTTTTCATCCATCATCAATTTAAGATAGGCCATTTTATCACCCCATGGCGACTTTCAGGTAGTGCAGACGGTATTTCAGGTATTGACGAATCGAAGATGCTCTTTTTTCGCTCAACAATGCAAGAATAGGCGAAATAGCCTGAATGATCTCCTGATACAGCGTATCCAGATCACGCACAGGCAGCACAGGCTCGTCGATCAGCTTGATCTGCTGGGCGTGACGGCTGCGGAACGGCTTGGCTTTGTCGAACTGATAACGGAGCTTCGTGTCAGTCAATTCTTCATCCGTTGCCCACGCAAGCAGACTGCCGCCATTGTCGTAAATAGGCGGAGCATTCTTTTTTCCATCCCGGACGATCACATCAAAATTATTCTCGTGGCGGTCTTCATTGCCGATAAAGGCATCGAACGCCAACATCTGATAGAGCCACTTCTTACCGTACAACTCTGCCGCATACTGAAACAGTGCCTCCGGTGAAGCGGTCTGACCGTTGGCGAGGAAATGGGCATCAGCCAAGTCGGCAAAATGATACAGCTGTTCATCGTCCGTTGTGAACTTGGGGCAGACGCTGACCACATCGCAGGAATAGGTTTGAATGTCGGGAAATAGTTTGGCAGGCATCAGGGCGTATTTCACATGAGGCAGACCCAGCACCTGTGCAATCAGCGAAGCCATCACCTCAGAATACGGCTCATACCCGGCGGTTCCGGCCTCTGTAATGGAGTTGCCCTTGACCATAACAAGCTGATCATCTACATGATACCAGCCCTTTGAGAGCATTCCACGGCTCGTCCGTGTTTCACGCTTTTCGACCAACTGGATTTTTGCAGGGACTTCGATTGGGCTCATGGTATCACGCTCCTTTGTTCCATTATACCATGTTTGGATGGATAGACAAGATGAATTGACGAGCCGGACGATCTGCTGAAACAAAAGCCCAACCTACCGCAAGCATAGGTAAAATTTTCAAAAAATTAACGGCGAACTATGCCCGTACAGAGAGCCTGCGCAGCTGAGAAGCGGGCCGGAAACCGTTCGTCAAGGAAGATGCGGCGTTTCGTCGCTTTTCCCGAAATGGACCGCTGAGGGTGCAGGGAACTGCGGCGCATCTGCCGCACAGTATTCTGCAACGCAGGGCATACGTCAGTTGCCGGGGATGTGTTGGCATCCCGCCAAGTGCATGGGGTCGTTCCCATGAAGTCTAGGTGGCACCGCGGATAAAAGGCCAAGCTTTATTCGTCCTTGACAGAAGAGGTTCTCTTCTGTGGGGGCGTTTTTCTTTTCCACTCTCTCGGCAGAAGAGCCGGGGGAGTTTTTTGTTTGACGCAGAAAGGGGAAGCTGCTATGAAGATACGGCCTGCACTGGACGAAGCGAGAGTCATTGCAGCGGCAGGTGATTACAATGTCCTGCCGGTCAGCGGCGAGATCTTAAGGGGATAAGGGCATCCTCCTGCTGCATAAAACAAAAAAGGAGCTGCTGCACTGGCCTTTCCCCAGTGCAGCAGCTCCTTTTTGTATTTTTTATTTCTCTGCCAGCAGCACGGCCAGCACGGCCTTCTGGACGTGCAGCCGATTTTCCGCCTCGGTAAAGATCTCGTCCGCGTGGGCCTCGAAGACGGCGGTGGAGATCTCCTCGCCGCGGTGGGCAGGCAGGCAGTGGAGCACCATGCAGTCCGGCTTTGCCGCCTTCAGAAGGGTGCTGGTGAGCTGGAAGCCTGCGAAATCCCGCAGGCGGCTCTCGCTCTCGGTGGTCCCGGGGGCGGCGGTGTTCCAGATGGCCGTCACCACCGCGTCGGCGTCCCGGACGCCCTCGGCGGGGTCTTCCAGCAGACGGAAGGCACTGCCATACCTGTGGGCAAACATCAGCACATCTGCCGCCGGGCGGTAGCCGTGGGGGCAGACGCAGTCCACCTTCATGCCGGCCAGCAGGCCGCCCACGATAAGGCTGTTGGCCATATTGCTGCCGTCGCCGACGAAGCAGAGCTTCTGCCCCGCCAGCGGGCCGCGGCGCTCCCGGATGGTCATGAGGTCGGCCAGCACTTGACAGGGGTGGGCATAGTCGGTAAGGCCGTTGATGACCGGCACGCCCGCGTACTCTGCGAACTCCTCAAGGTCGCGCTGGCGGTAGGTGCGCCAGACCACACAGTCGTAATACCGGCCCAGCACCCGGGCGGTGTCCTTCAGCGGCTCGCCCCGGCCGGACTGCAGCTCGGTGGCGGCGTTCATGTAGTTGCCGAGGCCTCCCAGCTGGTAGACGCCCACCTCAAAGCTGGTGCGGGTGCGGGTGGAGTTTTTCGAAAACATCAGCGCGACGCTCTTGCCCTTCAGCAGAGGCTCCGTGCCTCCGGCCTTCTGTCGGACCTTCAGCTCGTCGGCCACATCGAGGATGTGGGCCACCTCGGCTGGGGTCAGGTCGCTCATTTTCAGCAGATGCTTCATGCCTGCTCCTCCGTTTTGCTGGGGTCCATCCCGGCCAGCACGCTGCCCAGAATGTCCAGCGCCATCTCTACATCGTGGGCGGTGAGGCTCAGGGGCGGCAGCAGGCGGAGACGGGTCTTGGCCGTCAGCACCAGCAGACCCTTCGCGCGGCAGGCGGCCAGCACGTCAGCGGCCTTGATGCCCTCGAGGAACTCGATGCCGACCATCAGGCCGATGCCCGACAGGCTCTTGACCCGGGGCAGCTTTTCCAGGCCGGTGCGCAGCTGGACGGCCCGCTCGTTGACGTTGGCAAAGAAGCTGGCGTCCATCCGGTCCACGACTACATTGGCACCGGCGCAGACCACCGGGTTTCCGCCGAAGGTGGAGCCGTGGGTGCCCGGCCCCATCCCGGCAGCGACTTTCTCATTCATCAGCACCGCGCCGATGGGCAGGCCGCCGCCCAGACCCTTGGCCAGCGTGACGATGTCGGGCTTGAGGCCGTAGTGCTCACAGCACAGGAAGGTGCCGGTGCGGCCCACGCCGGTCTGCACCTCGTCCACGATGAGGACGAGGTCCTTTTCGTCGCAGAGGGCGCGGACGGCCTGCACATATTCCGGGTCGAGGGCCACAACGCCGCCCTCGCCCTGCACCAGCTCCAGCATGACGGCACAGGTGTGACGGTCCACCATCTCGGTCAGGGCGCTGATGTCGCCCGCCTTGACGTACTGGAAGCCCTCGTTGAAGGGGCCGAAGTAGTTGTGGAACACGCCCTGTCCGGTGGCGGTCAGGGTGGCGATGGTGCGGCCGTGGAAGCTGTTGACCAGCGTGATGACATTGTAGCGGTCGGCGCCGTACTTGTCGAAGCTGTACTTGCGGGCGGCCTTGATGGCACCTTCGTTGGCCTCTGCGCCCGAATTGCCGAAGAACACCTTGCTCATCCCGGTGCGCTTGCAGAGCTTTTTGGCCAGCTTGCCGCAGGGGGCGGTATAGTAGAGGTTGGAGGCGTGCTGCAGCTTATGGGCCTGCTCGGAGACGGCCTCGGCCCACGTCATGTCGCAGTAGCCCAGACTGTTGACGCCGATGCCGCTGGTGAAGTCGAGATACTTCTGGCCCTCAGGGCCTTCGGCGTAGAGGCCGTGGCCCTTCTCGAGGACGATGGGGTTGCGTCCGTAGGTGTGCAGGACATATTCGCCGTCCCGCTTGATGACTTTTTCGGAATCCATAGCGTTCTTCCTCCTTGGTAGCATCCTTGCCCTCTCCGTCATCGCTGACGCGATGCCACCTCTCCCAAAGGGAGAGGCTTCCAGTCTTGCTGTGAGCTTCATCTTTTCGCAAAGGCTCTCCCCTTGGGAGAGCTGGACGCGAAGCGGCCTGAGAGGGCAAGCCCGTTTCTCTTATTATAAAGCGCTTCTCGGTTTTGAGCAACCCTTATTCGTGATGGCTGCGGCGGTAGAAGCGGGTGCCGGAGCCGCGGTCGGAGAACAGCTCCAGCAGGATGGAGTGGGGCACACGGCCATCGATGATGACAGCCTCATGGACGCCCTGATAGATGGCGTCAGCCATACCGCCGATCTTCGGGATCATGCCGCCCGCGATGATGCCGGCGGACTTGTAGCCCTCGATCTCGGAGACCTCCACCTCGGGGATGAGGGTGGACTCGTCCTCCTTGTCCCGCAGCAGGCCCGCGATGTCGGTCATGGAGACGAGCTTCTCGGCCTTGAGGGCGATGGCGATCTGGGCAGCAGCCGTGTCGGCGTTGACGTTGTAGGCCTGCCCGAGGTCATCCATGCCCACCGTTGCGATGACGGGGATATAGCCGCTGTCCAGCAGACTGGAGATCAGGGTGGGGTCCACATGGATGATCTCGCCCACATGGCCCAGCTGGGGGTCCAACTCGGTGCAGCGAAGCATCTGGCCGTCCATGCCGCAAAGGCCCACGCCGCGGCCCCGCAGCTTTGCCACGAGGTCCTTGTTCACCTTGCCGGCCAGCACCTGCTGGACGATCTCCATCGTTGCGTCGTCGGTGACGCGCAGACCGCCTGCAAAGTGGCTCTCGACGCCCACCTTCTTGAGCATCTCGTTGATGGCCGGGCCGCCGCCGTGCACCAGCACCACCCGGACGCCCAGCAGGGTGAGGGTGACGAGGTCGTTCATGACGGCGTTCTTCAGCGTATCGTTGATCATGGCGTTGCCGCCGTACTTGATGACCATGGTCTTGCCGTGGTATTTCTGGATGTAGGGGGTCGCCTCCGAGAACAGGAGGGCCATTTCTTCATTTTTCATTGCGGTCCTCCTTCTCAGGTGCGGTAATCGCCGTTGATCTTGACGTAGTCGTAGGTCAGGTCGCAGCCCCATGCCTTGGCCGAGGCGTCTCCGGTGCCCATATCCACCTTCACGAGGATGTCGTGCTCAGCCAGAACTTTTGCGGCCTCCTCCTCGCTGTAGGGGTGGTAGGCGGCGTTCTCGCAGACGTAGACCTCACCGGCGGCGCTGGACAGCCAGACGCAGACCTTGTCGATGGAGAAGTCGCCGGGCGTGTAGCCGATGGCGCAGAGGATGCGGCCCCAGTTGGCGTCGCGGCCAAAGACTGCGGCCTTGAAGAGATTGGAGCAGACCACGCTGCGGCTGACGGCACGGGCCGTCTTGAGGTCGGGGGCGTGGGTGACTTCGCAGGTGATGAGATGGGTCGCACCCTCGCCGTCACCGGCGTGCTCGGCGCACATATGCTCGGCGATGGCGGTCAGCGCCGCCACAAAGGCGTCGTAATCGGCGTTCTCCTCGGTGATCTCCGGGTTGCCCGCGAGGCCGGAGGCCATGATAATGAGGGTGTCGTTGGTGGAGGTGTCCAGATCGACGCTCATCTGGTTGTAGGTACCGGGCACCACCGTCTTGAGGGCCTTTTCCAAAAGGGCGGGGCAGACGGCGGCGTCGGTGGTGTAGAAGGCCAGCATGGTCGCCATGTTGGGGGCGATCATCCCGCTGCCCTTGCCGATCGCACCCACCGTGCAGGTCTTGCCGCCCAGCTCGAACTGGATGGCATACTCCTTCTTGTGGGTGTCGGTGGTCATGATGGCTGTTGCCGCGTCGGTGCTGCCCTGTGCGTCAGCCGCCAGCTTCGCCGCAGCGGCAGGGATGCCCCGGGCAAAGGGGTCAATGACCATGGGCTGGCCGATGACGCCGGTGGAGGAGGGCAGGACGTCCTCTGCGGCGATGCCCAGCGCCTTGCCCACCAGCTCACAGCACTCCTCGGCCAGCGCCACACCGTTGGCGGCGCAGGTGTTGGCGTTGCCGCTGTTGACCACGATGGCCTGTGCATAGCCGTCGGTCAGGTGGGCGCGGTCCACCTTGATGGGTGCGCCGCAGACCTTGTTGGTGGTGTAGACACCGGCTGTGGCGCAGCGGACGTCGGCCTTGATGAGTGCCAGATCGTATTTTTCACTGTGATTCGCCCGGATGCCGCAATGGACACCGGCCGCTGCAAAACCTTTGGGCGCGCAGATGCCGCCCTCAACTTCTTTATACTGCATCTGAAAATCCCCCTATAAAGCATCCTTGCCCTCTCAGGCGCTCACGCGCCAGCTCCCCCAAAGGGGGAGCCAAAAGCCTCTCCCTTTGGGAGCAGCAACGACGACCGCCGCCAGTGGCGGAAACAGGGAGTCGCTGTTGGGGCCGCGGCCAGCAAGACGCAAGCAAAGCGCTGCGGCGGCTGGGTGCCGCAACCCGGGCAGTGGCAACGCGCCAGCGCTGACAGAGAGGTTATTCCAGCCCCTCCGTCTCGTCCATCCCCAGCATCAGATTCATGCACTGGATGGCTGCACCGGAGGAGCCTTTGCCCAGATTGTCGAACAGGGACACCAGCATCATCTGGTCTCCCGCTGCGTTGACGGTCATGTACAGCTCCATCCGGTCGCTGCCGGACAGGGCGTTGGAGTACAGGCCATTCTCGGGCAGAGCTTCGTTGAGGGCGTGGACGGAAACGGCCGCGCCCTCCTTATAATATTCCGCGATGCCTGCGGCCACGGCCTCCGCGCTGGTGCCAGCCAGCCGGAGGTCGAGGGGCACCAGCACCTGCATCCCGCTGTAGTAGTCGCACACCACCGGCACAAAGGCGGGGGTGTGGGCGAGGCCGCTGATCTTCTGCATCTCGGGCAGATGCTTGTGGGCAAGGCCGAGGCCGTAGCTCTTGGGCGCGTCCAGCTTGCTGTGGGCCGGACGGTCGGCGCTCTCGTACTCGGCGATCATCTTCTTGCCGCCGCCGGAGTAGCCCGAGATGCCGGTGCAGCTGAAGGGATAGTCCGCCGGGGCCAGCCCCAGCTCCACCAGAGGCCGCGCGATGCTGATAAAGCCGCTGGCATAGCAGCCGGGCACCGCCACGCGGCAGGAATTTCTGATCTTCTCCTTCTGGCCCTTCAGCTCCGGGAAGCCGTAGTCCCACGCTGCATCGGTGCGGAACGCCGTGGAGGTGTCCAGCACCTTGACGTCGGGGCGGAGAAGCGGCATGACCTCTTTGGACGCCGCATCCGGCAGGCAGAGGAAGGCGAGGTCGGCGGAGTTGATGACCTTCGCCCGCTCGTTCACATCCTTGCGGCCCTCCGCTGAGATGCTCAGCAGCTCGATGTCAGGCCGGGCGGCCAGACGGTCGGCGATGCGCAGGCCCGTCGTGCCCGAAGAACCGTCAATAAAGACTTTCACGCTCATGCGTTTTCTGCCTCCCATGCGCCGAGCTGGGCCGAAGCCAGCTCGATCTGCTTTCTGACGCTGGCCTCGCTGGGGCCGCCGTAGCTGGTGCGGCCCTCGCAGCACTTGATGAGGTCGATGGCGTCGTAGATGTCGCTTTCGAACAGAGCGCTGTAGCCCTTGAACTCCTCAAGACTCAGCTCCTCCAGCACCTTGTCCTTCTGGATGCAGTCGGAGACCATGCAGCCGGTGAGCTTGTAGGCGTCGCGGAAGGGCATCCCCTTCTTGGTCAGATAGTCGGCGCAATCGGTGGCGTTGATGAAGCCTTTGGCGGCGGCGCGGCGCATATTGGCGGGCAGGGTCTTCATGGTGTCCAGCATCGGGGTCACAGTCTTGAGGCAGAGTTCCAGCGTATCCACCGCGTCAAAGATGGCCTCCTTGTCCTCCTGCATATCCTTGTTGTAGGCGAGGGGGATGCCCTTCATCATGACCAGAAGGGTGTTCAGGTCGCCGTAGACCCGGCCGGTCTTGCCGCGGATCAGCTCGGTGACGTCAGGGTTTTTCTTCTGGGGCATGATGGACGAGCCGGTGGTAAAGGCGTCGTCCAGCTCGATGAATTTGAACTCCCAGCTGCACCACAGGATGATCTCCTCGCTCAGGCGGGACAGGTGCATCATGCACAGGGAGATGGCGCTGGCCAGCTCGATGCAGAAGTCACGGTCGGACACGCCATCGAGGCTGTTGGGGCAGGGCGCTGCAAAGCCCAGCTTCTCGGCGGTAAAGGCGCGGTCCAGCGGATAGGTGGTGCCTGCCAGAGCGCCGCTGCCCAGCGGGCACTGGGCGTCCATCCGGGCGGTGGCGTCCTCGAAGCGCTGCAGATCCCGCAGCAGCATCCATGCATAAGCCATCAGCGCGTGGCCGAAGGTAATGGGCTGGGCGCGCTGCAGGTGGGTGTAGCCGGGCATGACGGCGGTGGTGTTCTCGGCAGCCTTCTTGCAGATGACCTTTACCAGCTCGACGATGTAGGCCTGCAATGTATGGCTGTAGTCCCGCAGGGTCAGGCGGATGTCCAGCGCCACCTGATCGTTCCGGCTGCGGCCGGTGTGGAGACGCTTGCCTGCGTCGCCGATGCGGGCGGTCAGAGTCTGCTCCACAAAGGTATGGACATCCTCGGCGTTGGGGTCGATGGTGAGGGCACCGGAGGCCAGATCATCGGCGATGGAGGCCAGACCGCTCAGGATGTCCTCACAGTCTTTTTCCGAGATGATGCCCTGCTTGGCCAGCATAGCTGCGTGGACGCCGCTGCCCCGCATATCCTGTGCGATCATCCGCTGGTCGAAGCGGATGGAAGAGTTGAAGTCGTTGACGCGGGAATCGACCGCCTTGGAGAAACGGCCCTTCCAAAGTTGTTCTGCCATTGTTAAAGTCCCTTTCATAAACCTCTCCGTCTCGCTTACGCTCGACAAGGCCGGGTTGCAAGGCCTCTCCTCGATAGGAGAGGTGGCAGCGCGTCAGCGCTGTCGGAGAGGTTGTCCCTTAGAAACGGCAAAGCCGCCGCAGGGGAAAAAGCTCCCGCGGCGGTGCCGCCAGCAATATGCCGGTGATTGAGCCTTCAGCGTGAAAGTGTAAAAAACACGCCAAAGGGGAGGATAAGCAGTTCCTTACTTGATCTCAGGCCAGTTCTTGGACAGCTTTGCGCGCTCCTTGATGGACAGGCCGAAGAGGTTGATGAAGCCGGTAGCATCGGACTGGTCATAGTCCTTATCCACGCCGAAGGAAGCCGTCTGCTCGTCGTACAGGGTGTACGGAGAGGTGACGCCGGCGTTGATCATGTTGCCCTTGTAGAGCTTCAGCTTGACATCACCGGTGACGGTCTTCTCAAGGCTGTCGGCGAAGGCATCCAGCGCCTCACGCAGCGGGGTGAACCACTGGCCGTTGTAGACGATGTCGGCGTACTTCTGGGCCAGCTGAGCCTTGAAGTGTGCGCTCTCCTTGTCCAGTGTGATGGTCTCCAGAACATTGATGGCCTTATACAGGATCGCGCCGCCGGGAGTTTCATAGACGCCGCGGCTCTTCATGCCCACCAGACGGTTCTCGACGATGTCCAGCAGGCCGATGCCGTTCTCGCCGCCCACCTTATTCAGGTACTCGACCAGCTCGACTGCGCCCATCTCCTTGCCGTCAACGGCGGTGGGGATGCCCTTCTCGAAGTGGAGGGTGATGTAGGTCGGGGTGTCGGGTGCCTGCTCGGGGGAAACGCCCAGCTCGAGGAAACCGGGCTTGTTGTACTGCGGCTCGTTGGCGGGGTTCTCCAGATCGAGGCCCTCGTGGCTCAGGTGCCACAGGTTCTTATCCTTGGAGTAGTTGGTCTCACGGTTGATTTTCAGGGGGATGTTGTGTGCCTCGGCGTAGTCGATCTCCTCGTCACGGCTCTCGATGTCCCACTCACGCCAGGGAGCGATGATCGCCATATCGGGGCAGAGGGCCTTCAGGGTCAGCTCAAAACGCACCTGATCGTTGCCCTTGCCGGTGCAGCCGTGGCAGATGGCGTCTGCGCCCTCCTTGATGGCGATGTCCGCCAGCGCCTTGGCGATGCAGGGACGTGCGAAGCTGGTGCCCAGCAGGTAGTCTTCGTACTTTGCGCCAAACTTCAGGGTGGGGAAGATGTAGTTCTCGACAAAGTCCTTCTTCAGGTCGAGGATATACAGCTTGGAGGCGCCGGTCTTCTTGGCTTTCTCCTCCAGACCGTCCAGCTCGGTGCCCTGACCGACATCGCCGGAGACGGCGACGACCTCGCAGTTGTTGTAGTTCTCCTTCAGCCAGGGAATGATGATGGAGGTATCCAGACCGCCCGAGTAAGCCAGAACAACTTTCTTAATATCTTCCTTTTTCATGATATTCGCTCCTTTGTTTGCTACACTTTTTACACTTTTGTTTGCCGCCCGGGCATCCCTCCCGGGTCGCTCGGCATCTTATCTTTCGGAGTACGCTTTTATTATACGCCAAGCGGTTTTTCCGTCAATGCAGAAAACCGCCAAACCTTGTGCAGATTTGGCGGTCCTTTTCTGTTATTTTGTATGTTTATGCATTATTTTCTAAATATATTCAAATTTTATGCATATTTAGATGCATATTCGCAGCGGCCCACCCGGCGCAGAGAGCCTCCTTCCGGGCCTTCGGCAGCTTTTTCAGGGCGATCTCCCGCCGGAGGGCGGCAGACTTGTCTGCACACTCCTCCAGATACGCAAAGTCCAGCGCCGTGTGGGCGCGGGTGTACTTCGCGCCCCGACCGCTCTGATGGGCCTTGAGGCGGGCGGACGGGTCGTTCGTCCAGCCAGTGTAGAGCTGTCCGCCCGCGCAGCGCACCATATAGACGTAGGCCGGCTTCTCAGAGGCGGCCATTGTTCTTCAGCACCTGACGGCAGGCGGCAAGCGCCGTCTCCTTGTCCTTGGCCGTGATGAGGAAGCGGCTGGCGTGGCAGAAGCTGATGCCCTCGAGGCCGCTCTTCTGCTCGATGACCTCCTGCGGCTGGCCGGCCCAGCTTTGGGGGAAGGGGAGCTTGGGCTTTTTGGTCTTGTGGTCGGTGACGCACTGGGCGCTCCACCCGCCCCGCTGGCTGGGATAGATGACGAAGAGGGCGTCCGTCTTGTACAGGCCGTTCTTCCACGGCAGATAGCAGGGCAGCACCACGATGCCGTCGCGGGAGTTTTTGTAGGCCTGCTGGACCTTCTCGTCGGCGCGGTTGACGGCGTTGGCGCTCTCGATCTGGTTCTCGAGGATCTGCTTTGCCACAGCCACCGCCTTGAAGAAGCAGGCGTCCTGATCCTCCTTGGAGTCCCAGACGGGGTTGAAGAAGCCGATGGCGTCGCAGAGGCTGTTCTGTTCGCCGGTGTTGTCGTTCAGGTCGAGGGGCTGGATGAAGTTCTCATCGATGAGCCGGGCCTGACGCTCGCCCACGAGACCGGGGCCGAGCACCCGCCACAGCAGGCCGAAGGCCGCGTAGGGGATGCCGTTGGCACGGGTCTCCCGGGGTTCCTGATGGTGGTCGAACATCCCGAAGCCGATGTCGTACACGATGCCGTCGAAGTCGTCCGGCACGACAAAGCCGCGGGTGATCCGGATGTCCGGGCGGAGTATCTGAAGCAGGGCCGTGGCGAACACATCGTCCGCGTGGAATTTGCCTGCATGGGTAAAGCCGTTTGCGGGAATTTTCATAGGATTCTCCTCATTCTCTCATACATTCTGTTGCTCACAGTATAGCACATTCCGGGGCAACGGACAACAAAAAGGAGCTGCCGAAGCAGCTCCCGTGTCGCATCTGAAACGCCCTTACTGGCCCATCTGTGCGGCCAGCTCCTCCTGCGTCATGATCTGATAGTCCGCAGGGATGATGAAGAGGTTCTGGTCCACGCTGGTGGAGGTGACGCGGTACTCCACGATGGTGCGTCCTTCGGCAGCGTCTGTGACCACATACTTGAGGTCATCGCCGACCAGGCAGTAGGAGACGGTGGACGTCTGGCCGTCGTCCCCGGTGAGGGTATAGGACAGGGCCTCGCAGTCCTGACCGTTCACGTTCATCGTCGTCTCCGTGCAGGGGATGGCCTGTGCCTCGCCGGAGACGGCCTCTTCGCTCACGGTCACGGTAGGCACCTCGCCCTTGACAGCCAGCTTGGAGGCGGCATCCACCAGATAACCCTGACCATCCTTCAGGATGTAGACCAGCTGACCTGCCTCGCCCATGTCCATCTTGATGTAGGCGTTGCCGTTGCTGCGGGCGGCGGTCATGGTCTGGGTGGTGCCGTCCGGGGAGGTGGTGACGACCTCCTCGTAAAACTCTGTGCTGGCACGCAGGGCGAACGCATTGTTCAGGCGGGTCTCGATGGAGTCGCCGGGAGCAGCCATGCACACCGGCATCAGCACGGCAGCCAGCGCGGCCACCGCCAGCAGAGAGGCGATCTTCTTATACAGCTTCATATCAAAATTCTCCTGTCTTTCAGCTCATTCTGCGAGATTTTTCTTTTCTTGCATCCTGATTATCTTACAACTTTTCACGGGGCTCTGTCAATCATCACATTCGCCCTCATGCCAAAAAACAGCCGCAGAGGCGTTTCTTTCGCTCTGCGGCTGCGGTTTGTAAAGTTTTTGTGGAGAGATCACTTCCGGCTTCTGCGGCCAGTCTTGGTGACAGCGCGGGTGGGGGTCTTGGTGACTGCCGTGGTGGGCTTGACCACCGGGCTGAGATCCGGCTTCGGGGTCAGGGCCTTGGTGGTCGGCTCGCCCAGCGCCAGTACCTGCGAAAGCTCGGCCTGTGCGGCGGCAGCATCGCCGTCCGTGACAGCCAGCACATCGGCGTAGAACTGCTCCATCTCCTCCCGGGTGGCGAAGGTGGCGACGTACATCTGGTTGCCCATGGCGCCGGAGAGGGCGTCGGGGATGCGGTCCACCATCTTCATGTTCTTCTGGTACTTCTGCATGATCTGCTCGTGGCTGTACACAAAGTTCTTGCCGTCGCGGCGGCCTGCAAAGGGGCAGTAGTAGTGCTCGCCCACCGGCATATCGGTGCCGCCGAAGGCGATCATGTCGGCCCAGATCTTATAGACGTTGGTAGAGCGGGCAAAGTTGATCATATCGGGGGTGAAGCCGCCGCAGGGGCGCATATTGACCTCAAGGGCCACGATCTGGCCCTTCTTGCCCATGCCGGCCTGATCCTCGGTCATGCGGAAGAACTCAAAGTGGACAAAGCGGCTCTTGACACCGAAGCTCTTGACGGCCGCACGGCCTGCGGCGCGGGTGTCCTCGGGCAGATCCTTGATGATGTAGTAGATGGAGTTGTCGTCGTTGTTCACGATGTCCATGATGGACACGGGGCTGACATTGCCGGCCTCAAAGATGGGGTTGCCGGAGGCGTCGATGATGGCGTCGTAGCTGTTGACCTCGGCATGGACGAACTCCTCCATGATGTAGGAGACGTCCGGGTGGTTCGCGGCTTTGCAGTCAAGGAATGCCTTCAGCTCCTCGTCGCTGGCCAGCCTGTGGGTGTCAGAAGCGCCCACGCCGTTGTCGGGCTTGACCACGACCGGATAACCCACCTGCTTGATGAAGGCTTTGCAGCCGTCGAAGTCGTCCACCATGTGGTAGCGGGCGACGGCGATGCCGGCTTTCTTGTAATACTCCTTCATCTTGCTCTTGTACTTGATGCGGGGCATATCCTCGGTCTGGAAGCCGGAGGTGATGTGGAAGTCGGTGCGCAGGGCGGCGTCCCGCTCCAGCCAGTACTCATTGTTGGACTCCAGCCAGTCGATGCGGCCATACTTGAAGGCGAAGAACGCCACCGCGCGATAGACCTCGTCGTAGTTCTCGAGGCTGCCGACCTTGTAGTATTCGTTCAGGCTGTCCTTCAGCTCAGGCTTCAGCTCATCGTAGGGCTGGTCGCCGATGCCCAGCACATTCATGCCGTCGTTCTTCAGCTCCCGGCAGAACTGCCAGTAGTTCGTCGGGAAATTGGGGGAGATAAAGATAAAATTCTGCATTTTCGATTCTTCTTTCCTTTTCGTCCTCTATAGCCCTCTCAGTCACCTTCGGTGACAGCTCCCCCAAAGGGGGAGCCACTGGCGTGCCGGTAAGGCTCGTCCAGAATGAGAAAAGCCTTTTATTTCAGAAACGGTAGTTCCCTGCTGTCACGGGCAACAGCAGCCAGACAAAAGCGCATTGTGTAGATGCGCCTGTCCCCGTAAGCAAGGCCCGCTCTTTCATGCCATATTATGCTTCCAGCGTCCAGCTCATCGTTGTCCGGCTTGCCAATGGCTCTCCCTCTGGGAGAGCTGGCGCGCCAGCGCCTGAGAGGGCCATCACCCCAGAATATACGGCATATAATAAACCACCTGCTTATACCACCAATCCCAGTCGTGCTTGACGTCGTGGCCCCACAGGTCTACCCAGACGGGGATGTTCTTTGCCTCGAAGATGCGCTTGAGCATCCATGTGGTGTCTGGCTGCTCCCATGCGCCCTGACCACAGCAGATGACGGCCTTCTGGTTCCGGTACAGCTGCATATAGGGGTGATCCTCCGGGAAGTTGCGCATATAGTCCACAGGGGAGTTCATATAGACCAGCTCGTCCATGTAGTCGCCGAAGCCGTAGTGAGCGGTGTAGATGCCGCTGAGGGCCAGACAGCCGCAGAAGATGTCGGGGCGGCGGAGATAGAGGTTGACCGCGTGGGTCGCGCCGAGGCTGCAGCCGAAGGCGATGACGCCGGGCAGGTCGTCCCAGCCGTTGCGCTCCTTGGACAGATAGCGCAGCTTGGGCACTGCCTCGTCCACGATGTAGCGCAGCCACTGCTCATACCGGCGGATGCGCCAGTAGGGGTCGCCGTTGGTGTCCGACCACGTCTCCTTGTCCAGCGTGTCGATGGACAGGACCATGATCTGGCCCGACTCGATCCACGGCGCGAGGGTATCTGCCATGTGGAAGTCCTCGAAATCGAAGAAGCGGCCATCCTGACAGGGGATATACAGCATGGGCCGACCCCCGTGCCCGTAGATCTTGCACTCCATCTCCCGGCCCAGTGCCGGGCTGTATTCCTTGAAATACTGCATCTCCATATACTTTCCTCCTCTTTTTTATCGCAATCTTCAAAAATAGCGCCTATCAAAATAGCATATTTGCGATATGCAGTTTGCGGATGTTGCTTGTGCATTAAAAACGCAAACTGCTATATTACAGCTCGTACATCAGAGTGTGGAACACGAAGGGCAGCTGCTTTTCCCAGCTGGCCTCGCTGTGGTTTCCGCCGGGCACGACGCGAGCCGTCAGGTTGATGCCGCGGGCAAAGATCCTGCTGCACATCTCGCCAAAGCCCTTCCGCATCCCGTCGTGGTTTCCCATCTCCTTGGAGCCGTAATCCATATAAAGCACCGTGCCCGGGGCCAGCTTGCAGCGGCCCACCAGCGCCGTCAGGGCCTCTGGGGCCACCCACAGCGAGGGCGAGAGGGCCGCTGCCCTGCCGAACACATCGCCGTACTGCAAAAGGGCATACAGGCTCATGAGTCCGCCCATGGAGCTGCCGCCGATGAAGGTGTGCGCCCGGTCGGGCTGAGTGCGGTAGTTGGCATCGATGAAGGGTTTGAACTCGTGGACGAACCAGTTCAAGGTGTCCTTGCCCTTGCCATCAAAGTGGCCGTACTGCTTGTCGTCGAAGCGGTAGGGCGAATACTCCACCAGACGCTCGTTGTTTGCGCCTGCGTTGCATTCCACTGCCGCCACGATGAGGGGCGTGTCGGTGTAGTCCAGATAATCGGCCACGCCCCAGCTCTTGCCGTAGGTGGCGTCCTCGTCAAAAAATACGTTCTGCCCGTCGAACATATACAGCACCGGATACCGCCGCCCGGGGTCGGCGTCGTACATGGTGGGCAGGTAAACATAGGCCCGGCGTTCTTCTTCGCCCCCCACTGCGGGGTAGCGGATGCTCCACTTCTTTATCATCTTCTCATTCCCTCTCGTCATAGGTATGCTTTAAGTGTATCACCCACGGAGGAGAATTGCAATCCACACCGGGTACAGAAAACGCCGCCGGGCGCAGGGCCGGGCGGCGTATGGAAGCCCTAAAGGCTTAGTACTTCTTTTCCACAGGGACGATCCAGCCCTTGGTATCGGGGATCTTGCCCCACTGCATACCGGTCATGGTATCGTAGAGCTTCTGGGTGACTGCACCGATCTTGCCGTCGCCGATGTAGGCGTGCTCGCCCTTCCAGACCAGCTCCTTGACGGGGGAGACGACCGCAGCGGTGCCGGTGCCGAAGACCTCTTCCAGCTTGCCGTCGCGGGCAGCCTGCATGATGTCGGCGATGGCCAGCTTGCCCTCGATGACCTCATAGCCCCAATCCTTCAGCAGCTCGATGCAGCTGCGGCGGGTGACGCCGGGCAGGACGGTGCCCACGGTGGCGGCGGTGTAGACCTTGCCGTCGATCTTGAACATGATGTTCATGCTGCCGACTTCCTCGACGTACTTCTTCTCGACGCCGTCCAGCCACAGCACCTGTGCATAGCCCTGTTCCTCGGCCAGCTCACCGGCCTTGATGGAAGCAGCGTAGTTGCCGCCGCACTTGGTAAAGCCGGTCAGGCCGGGAGCGGCACGGATGTACTCGTCTTCGACGTAGATGCGGACGGGGTTGATGCCCTCGGCATAGTAAGCTCCCGACGGAGCGCAGATGATGCAGAAGATATAGTGCTTGGAGGCGTGGACGCCCAGACCCACATCGTTTGCGAAAATGAAGGGACGGATGTACAGGGAAGCGCCGTCCGAATGAGGCACCCAGTCGCGGTCCACATCCACCAGAGCCTCGACGGCCTGAATGTAGTCCTCCACGGGGATCTTAGGGATGCACAGACGGTCGGCGGAGTCCTGCATACGCTTTGCGTTGCACTCGGGGCGGAACAGCTGGATGGTGTCATCCGCCGTGCGGTAAGCCTTCATGCCCTCGAAGATCTCCTGTGCGTAGTGGAACACCACGGTGGCGGGGTCCAGCTGGAAGGGTGCGTAGGGGACGATGCGTGCATCGTGCCAACCCTCGCCCTCGGTGTAATCCATAACGAACATATGGTCCGTAAACTTCTTGCCAAAGCCCAGCTTCGACTCGTCCTGCGGCTTTTCCTTCGGGCAGGTAGTACGAGTGATCTTGATGTCCAACATGATAAATTTCCCTCTTTTCTGATCTCACACAGCGCCGCGCAGGCTGCACGCCTCGCGCCAAAATTGCCGAATGTTGTTTTCTATTATAATGCCGCCGACCGGATTTGCAAGCAACCGAAAAATGTTTCATCTTTGGGGCGGGTAAGTTGTCACAAATTATGACCTTGGCGGTGTGCAAAAGCGGGAAAACATGATACAATAGGACCAATACGAACGATTTTCTGCCGAGAGGAGCTTGTTTTATGATACAGGGCGTTATTTTCGACATGGACGGGCTGATGTTCGACACCGAGCGCATCTGGGATACCTGCTGGGCGCCGGCGCTGGCAAAGTTCGGCCTTTCTTATAAGGAAGGCCTCTCGCAGGCCTCCCGGGGCACGACGCGATCCGGCACCTGCGATGTGCTCCGCCGCTTCTACGGCGACGGCTGCCCCGCTGCGGGCATCGTGGAAGAGCTGTACCGGCTGGGCTATGAGGCTTTCACCAAGCCCGTGCCCAAGATGGCGGGCCTTGACGAGCTTCTGGCGTGGCTGGACGCCCACCACATCCCGATGGCGGTGGCCTCTTCCAGCCCCATGACCATCATCGAGGGCCATCTGGGCCACTGGCAGCTGAGTCATTACTTCAAAGCCATCATCTCCGGCGAGCATCTGGCCCGCTCGAAGCCTGCGCCGGACATCTTTCTTCTGGCCGCAGAAAAGCTGGGCACTGCCCCTGCCGAGACACTGGTGCTGGAGGACAGCTACAACGGCGTCCGGGCCGGCGCAGCCGGGGGCTTCGTCACTGTGATGGTGCCCGACCTCTCGCCCGCCACCGATGAGATGCGCCGCCTCTACACCTGCGAGTGCACCTCTCTCCATGAGGTGTGCAAAAAGCTCGAAACCGGGGCCTTCGACGAGGGCTGCGGGGGAGGATGCCGCTGACCCTTGCCTTACAGGAGGGGCCTTTCTTCCTGTTTTCGCGCGTTTATATCCTTTCCTTGTACCAGTCCATCGCCTGCCTCATCGCAGCTTCGGGGGCAAAGACATAGCGGCGGTCCAGCACTTCCAGACCCAGCGCACTGGTATAGCGGCAGATCTCACCCTTTCTGATTTTCATTTTTACCGACAGATCCCACTTTTTCAGAATCTTTCTCCGTTCTGATCTTATGACAACCGGGGTTGTTGCCAAATGGTGTTCCTTCAAACCATTGAAAGCTCAAAGGTAAGTCCTCAAAAATAAGCACAGCAAAGCTGAGCATCTGTGGAAAAACAGGTGCTCAGCTTTTTGTATTGCAAAAATTGTGCACTTACTCCCAGACAGTGGAAGCCCGGTTTGCGGAGGGCACCACTCTTGCCATCGACTGTGCCGCTGTGGAGAACGAATACGGCAACTCCCCGGCACAGCGGGCAGAACTGGACTGGCTGCTCTATAACAAGCCCTTGGAGTATGCCCAGATGGTGCTGAGAGGGGAGATGGAGCACTACCTGTCGCTGGGGTGCGACCACGGCAGACTGGAAGATTGATCCGCAGAAAACGCGCGGCAAAGTCGCTAATCGCGCGGCGCGCGTTTCTCAGCGTAAATTCAGCGCAAACCATACCAAGTCAGCGTATTTTCAGCGTAAATCCCGGAAAGTCAGCGTATTTTCAGCGTAAATCAAACTTTCAGCGTAAAAGTCAGCGTAAATTTTCACATCACGCTTTTGTACTTCGTTCCTCGACCTACGCCATCAGGCTGCAAGATGCCGTCCTTGCACATCTGGTGCAGGATATAATAGGTTTGATTCTTGTTAACCCCACACAGCTCTTGAGCTTTCTGATTCGTAATCGACGGCTTATGCTTCAGATATTCAAGAATCCGATCCTTTGCCTGAATCTGGCTGACCGTCTTGTCCCGCACATAGGCCACATCGGTTTTCACCGTCTCGTAGACCTTGAGGGACAGCATATAGGTCTTGCCGTTGAGTTCCAGAAACCCTTCGTCCCGGAGAGCGTTCAGAACCTTGTGGGCATTGTCATCGGTTTCCTGAATCGTCTTTGCCGCCTGCTTCAGGGTGATTTTCTGGTGCTCCCGCAGATAGTGCAGAATCATCAGCTCCGACAGCGTGAACATCTTGGACCGCTTATCCTGTGTCTCTGCGATGAAACGCACGAAGTTCTGGTTTTCCATCGCACTGCGAAGGGTCAGCCGGACGGAGTTGGCCGTGCTGGCGTACTCCGGGTAGGGCTTGCCCTCGGTGAGCATACTCTGGAACATAATGTCCACCCCCTGCCCGGAACGCTGCACATACTTCAGGTGTTGAAGGGTCATGGCAATCAGCTTGTTCCGGGGAATGGATTGGTGGGTGATGATGTTGCTTTCGTTGATGTCCCCCGGAAAGCCGCCGGGGTTCTCAATCATGATCTTTGTGGGGTAGTGCTTGACGTAGACCGGTGCCATGTCCTCATAGGAGCGGTGCGCCAGCGCATTCAGCAAAGCCTCCTGAAAAACCGCTTCGGAGAAATCGTACACCTCCAGCCGGAACAGCCCCACCTGCACATTGGTCAGGCGGTTATAGGTGCGGATGCGTTCGGTCAGCTTATCCAGAATCGAGATCACCGGCTCCTGCATATCCATGCGGTTGTCGTACTCCGTCTGCGCTTCGTCGCTGTAATGGAGGTAGATCACCTCTGCCTGCGGCAGCAACCGGGCAATGGAAGCCGCCTTGCCCACAAACAGCAGCCCTGCCACCGTTACACGCACTTCGTCCTTGTCCATGCGGATCAGGTTCAGGTTGTCCAGAAAGGTGGTATCTGCCAAGTCCGGCAGGGCAGAGCCTGCATCCCGAATCCGCAGCTTCTCTTTCAGGCGGTACACTTCCAGCAGGTCAATGTCGTTTTCGGTTGCGCCCGCCACGATCTTTGCCGAAAAATCCGGGTTGTCAGCAGGGGAGTACACATCGTTTGCAGGGTAGTCGGGCTTTGTCACGTTCCCCAGTCGCCTGTAATAGATGCCGCCGGTGGTGGCAACATGAGAACTGGATTTCTCCACCGATACCACCAGCACCACACCGTCAGAGGTTTCCACCGGCTCGATTTCGGTAAACAGGCTTGGCCGGGTCATATCGTAGATGGCTTCCATCAGTGCCTGCGGGTCACTCTTGGGGCAGCCCGTAATGGTGCCGTCATCTTCCACACCAAACAGCAAAACGCCGCCCTTTGTATTTGCCAGCGCAACCGCACTTTTCACCGCAAGATCTTTCCGCTGCCGGTAGTCTTTGCACTTCACCCATGACTTAAACTCCTGCCGGGTGCTTTCCCCTGCAGCAATCATTTTGCGGAGTGCTTGTTCGGTCATGGTGGGAGCCTCCTTTTTCTTAAAATTAAAACAGGAGCTTTCTTTTAATTCCTCAAATCTATTTGGCTTATAGCTCTTACCCACCCCATAATCTGCTCCGCGTTGGGGCCAATATCAAATCATCCGTGGTTCTATCACTGTCGATGGTCAACCTGCTTTACTGCTTTTTCTCGCCCTCTAATTTTATTGTATCACAAAAGACCAGTGATTCAAGTGATTTGACACGATGGTCGCCTTTATCCAAAATATCCAACGCACTCATGACGCAGTCATCTCTTCTAGCCCGTAGAGAATTCTTTCGAACGTCACCTCATTACAAATCCGCCCCAATACGCTCGTTTTGTGATTTTGAACAAAGAGCCTCCTCCAAAAACCATCAAAAGGTAGAATTGCACAAAACCTCTTTACAAAGTTGTCGAGTTTTGCTATAGTTCACTTAGCGAACAACTGAACAATTGAGTTGATATTCTCCCGCTAGTCATCAACATTGGTAAGAAGAGGCAGCTGCGCTTAAGCTGTCCTTGACGATAGAAAAAGGAGGCAATTCTATGAAGATCACAAAGGTCGAGGTGTTCCGCCTGCCGACTGCAAACAGCAAGCAGAACAGCCCCATCGGATGCCGGATCCATACTGACGTCGGCATCTGTGGTGACGGTGAAGCCGGCATGGCCTACGGCGTTGGTGGTTCCGGCGCATTTGGCATGGTCTGCGATCTGGCAGAGCTGATCATCGGTATGGATCCGCTTCGCACTGAGTTCATCTGGGAGACCATGTACAAGCGGACGTTCTGGGGCCAGAACGGCGGCCCGGTCGTCTTCTCCGGCATCGCAGCCATCGATGTAGCTCTGTGGGACATCAAAGGCAAGTATTTCAATGTTCCCTGCTACCAGCTGCTGGGCGGCAAGGTTCGCGACAAGCTCCGCACCTACGCAAGCCAGCTGCAGTTTGGCTGGGGCCAAGTGGGCGTTTCCGAACACCTGTGGGCTGTGACCCCCGCGGATTACGCACACAACGTCAAGCTGGCACTGGACGAAGGCTTTGACGCGATCAAGATCGATTTCTTTGATCGTGATGAAGAAGGCAAGCCCCTCAACTTCCTAGATACCACCGGCCTGCTGACTCCAAAACAGCTGAAGATGGTAGAATCCCGCATGAAGGCCGCCCGTGAAGCCGCCGGCGACGATGTGGACATCATCATGGAGAACCACTCCTACCCGGATGCGCTGGGAGCTGTGCAGCTGGCAAAGCTGGCAGAAAAGTATAACATCATGGCCTTTGAGGAGCCCAACACGCCTACCACCCAGACCGTGGAATACATTGCCAAGTACAGCTCCGTGCCCATCGCAAACGGCGAGCGTCTGTACTCTCGCTGGCAATATGCAGAGTACTTCAAGAAGAACCTGCTTCAGCTGGCTCAGCCCGATATCGGCAACTGCGGCGGCATCACCGAGGTCAAGAAGATCTCCGATATGGCCCATGCTTACGATGTGGGCATCCAGGTCCACTGCGCAGGCAGCCCTCTGACCACCAACGCTGCCCTGCATCTTGAGTGCACCCTGCCCAACTTCCTGATCCACGAGCACCACACCTGCAACCGCATGGATACCTCTGTGGGCTTGACCAAGTACAATCTGCAGCCGGAAAACGGCTACTTCACCGTTCCCGATCTGCCTGGCATCGGCAATGAGTTCCTGCAGGAAGCCATTGACCGCGCAACGCTGTACAAGGTGATCGAGTAATCGGTCGCTCAATCATACTAAAAAGAAAAGGAGCTGTCACCATGGCGATTCACGTTGTAAAAGAACCCGTCCCAAAACCAGGTACTCTTGGTAGAACCGAACTCTATGCACTGGCCATCGGTCAGGTCATCGGTGCAGGCGTCATCACTCTGATCGTCCCTGCCATCAAAATGACTGGTTACTCCGCATGGCTGGCGTATTTCGTGGCGATCCTGATGGGATTTGTCATGATCCTTCCTTTCGTTTTCATCTCTTCCACCCTGCGTCTGGGCGGCGGCAACTACTCCATGCTGTGCGATCTGTCCAGTCCTCGAACATCCGGCATTTTCGCTTACATGTATCTTACCCAGTGCCTGTCGCTCTCTCTGTTCGGTGCATCCGCTGCCGCTTACCTGGGCGACATCATCCCGGCGCTGAACTCCCATTGGGCAAGGGTCATTGTGGGCGTTACGCTGCTGACCTTCTTCTACATCGTCAACCTGATGGGCGTTGACATCATGGCAAAAGCACAAAAAATGATGACCTGGCTTCTGATCGCAGCCCTCATCCTCTTTGCGATTGTCGGTATCTTCAAGATGAAGCTGCCCATCTTCGATTTCAGCGACCCCAACTTTGCCATCAATGGCTGGGGCATCACCTTCAACAATGGTCAGATCAGCGGCGGCTTCCTCGGTGCAGTCCTGCTGTTCGTTTACTCCACCCAGGGCTACTACATGACCACTGCTTATGGCCGTGACTCCAAGGATGCCCGTAAAGATATCCCCTTTGTCCTGCTGCTCTGCGTACCCACCCTGTGCATCCTGTATGTTGGCGTTGCCATGGCAGGCGTTGGCGTAATGAGCGTGGAAGAGTACGGCAACTCCACTACTCTGGTATTCGCTGCTCAGCGCATCTTCCCCACCTGGCTGTTCTACTTCTTCATCATCGGCGGCCCCATCATGGCTCTGCTTTCCACCCTGAACTCCAGCTTTGCCTACAACTCCATCACCATCGGTCAGTCCTGTGATGATGGCTGGCTGCCCAAGAGCTTCGGCAAGAAAAACAAGAGCGGTGCCCGCCCCTACATCCTGACCTTCATGTATGTCGTCGGCATCATCCCCATCGTCTTTGGTCTGTCCATCACCACCATCACCAATATGGTCCAGCTGATCACCTCTGCATTCGCCATCCTGAATTTCACAGCTGAGATCAAGATGCCCAAAAAATATCCCGATGCCTGGAAGCAGTCTCGCTACCATGTGCCCGATGGCTTGTACTACACCATCTGCTGTGTTTCTCTGGCGCTGTTCCTGGTCGTTCTGTGGAAGAGCCTGCTCTCCATGAACATCGGCCTGGCTGTCATCAATGTTGTGGTCATCGTCATCGCCGGCCTCATCGGCTTCTGGCGCTCCAAGACGGGCAACATCGAGATCCACACGTCCGTATGGGCTGAGGATTACCAGGAAGCCTCAGAATCCTGAGTTCTTCTCTTTTACACTTTCTTTTACACTTTGTCACTTTTTCCCATCATACCATCTTCCTTAAATCTTATCCGCACCCTCCCAAACAACAGAGGGTGCGGATAAGGGGTGGAAGAGGCTTTTAATTCAGAACCTTTCGGAGCCAAAACTCCGACGGAATAAGTTCAAATCACAACACCATTAGAATGGAGGTTCCACGTATGAAAATCACGAGTGTCGAATGTTATCTGGGCACTGGCGCGATCGGCGGCTTTGTTACCATGAAGATCAACACCGATTCCGGCATTTATGGCTGGGGCGAGGCGGGCCTGGCTTACGGCAAGTCTGCAGAAGCTGCATTTGGCCAGTGCCAGGATTTTGGCAAACTGATCCTCGGTATGGATCCGTTCAACACAGAGGAGATTTGGGAGCACCTGCATCGCCACACCTTCTGGGGTATGGGCGGCGGCGTCGTTATTACCTCCGCCATGGCTGCGATCGATATCGCCTGCTGGGATATCAAGGGTAAGGCTCTCGGTGTTCCCGTTTACAAGCTGCTGGGCGGCAAGACCAACGATAAGCTCCGCGCATACGCTTCTCAGCTGCAGTTCGGCTGGCGAAAGGATATTGAGGCCAAGGACGGCCTGACTTTGCTGTATGACCCGAAGGATTACTACCGTGTCGTCAAAGAAGCGTTTGACGAGGGTTACGACGCGGTCAAGATTGACCCGGTTTTTGCTCCCACCGAGCCTGCCCCCATGGGCGATGTCATGGCCACCCAGGGCACCCAGATCCGTGGCTGCTACCGCGAGCATGACCTGAAGCGTTCTGTTGAGCGCATCGCAGCAGCCCGCGAGGCTGGCGGCCCCGACATGGACATCATTGTTGAGATCCACTCCCTGCTGGATGCCAACACCTCCGTAGAACTGGGCAAGGCCCTGGAGCCCTACCGCATCATGTACTACGAAGAGCCCACGATGCCCTGCAACGCCGATATGTTCAAGCATATCAAAGAGAAGTCCGGTCTGCCGCTGGCAACGGGCGAGCGCAGCTACACCCGCTGGGGCTTCCGTCAGTTCTTTGAGGATCGCACTCTCAACGTCATCCAGCCCGATCTGGCCAACACCGGCGGCATCACCGAGACCAAGAAGATCTGCGATATGGCGCAGGTTTACGACATCGGCGTCCAGATCCATGTCTGCGGCGGCCCCATCGCTACCGCTGCTGCTCTGCAGCTGGAAGCAACCATTCCCAACTTTGTCATCCACGAAGAGCACAACGCCAATCTGACCAGTGCCTTTGTGAAGGGCGGAAAATATTACTACGCTCCCAAGGACGGCTACTACACCGTTCCCGAGCTGCCCGGCATCGGTCAGGAAATGAGCGAGTTCTACATTGCCAACGCAAAGAAGGTCGTAATCGAATAACCTTTCTCCTCATTCTCACCACAATCCATTATTGGGGGAAGGAGCATCTATTATGAAAATCACGAGTGTTGAGTGTTATCTGGGCCAGTTCATCACTATGAAGATCAACACTGACGAAGGCATTTACGGCTGGGGCGAAGCCGGTTTGGCATATGGCAACAGCTTTGAAGCAGCATTTGGTCAGTGCCAAGATTTTGCCAAGCTGATCATCGGCATGGACCCGTTTGATACGGAGAAGATCTGGGAGCACCTGCATCGCCACACTTTCTGGGGCATGGGCGGCGGTGTTGTCATCACCTCTGCTATGGCTGCCATCGATACCGCCTGCTGGGATATCAAAGGCAAAGCCCTCGGCGTTCCCGTCTACAAGCTGCTGGGCGGCAAGACCAATCCGAAGCTCCGCGCATACGCTTCTCAGCTGCAGTTCGGCTGGAGCGACCTGATCCAGAAAGATAACAAGGGCGAGGCTATCGGCCTGCTGTTCGACCCGAAAGATTACTACGAAGTGACCAAAAACGCCCTCCGCGACGGCTACGATGCCATCAAGGTAGACCCCGTCTTTGCTCCCACCGATCCCGACACCCCGCTCGAAAAGATCTGGGGCAGCCAGGGCACTACTCAGATTCGCGGTTGCTATCGTCAGCACGACCTGCAGCGCTCGGTAGAGCGCATTGCAGCCTGCCGTGAGGCCGGCGGCCCCGATATGGACATCATCGTTG
This sequence comes from Faecalibacterium sp., assembly GCF_052358865.1. Taxonomy (NCBI): domain Bacteria; kingdom Bacillati; phylum Bacillota; class Clostridia; order Eubacteriales; family Oscillospiraceae; genus Faecalibacterium; species Faecalibacterium sp. The sequence continues at coordinate 4,824 of NZ_DAWCVJ010000009.1, read as the reverse complement.
AAATCCACTCTCTGCTGGACGCCAACACCGCCGCCGAGCTGGGCAAGGCTTTGGAGCCGCTGCACATCATGTACTTTGAGGAACCCACCAGCCCCGAGAACCCCAGCAACTTCCGCCACATCAAGCAGAAATGCGACCTGCCTCTGGCAACGGGTGAGCGCAGCTACACTCGTTGGGGCTTCCGGCAGTTCTTCGAGGACCGCACCCTGTCCGTGATCCAGCCCGATCTGTGCAACACCGGCGGCATCACCGAAACCAAGAAGATCTGTGATATGGCTCAGGTCTACGATATGGGCGTTCAGATCCATGTCTGCGGCGGCCCCATCGCTACCGCCGCTGCTCTGCAGGTCGAAGCCGCGATCCCCAACTTCACCATCCATGAGGAGCACAACGCAAACCTGAAGAACATCTTCATCCAGGCCGGCAAGTACTATTACAAACCCGAGAACGGTTACTACACCGTGCCCGATCTGCCCGGTATCGGCCAGGAAATGACCGACGAGTTCCTGGCAACCTGCCGCAAGGTCGTAATCGAATAACCTTTCTCCTCATTCTCACCAAAATCCATTATTTGGGAAGGAGCATCTATTATGAAAATCACGAGTGTTGAGTGTTATCTGGGCCAGTTCATCACTATGAAGATCAACACTGACGAAGGCATTTACGGCTGGGGCGAAGCCGGTTTGGCATATGGCAACAGCTTTGAAGCAGCATTTGGTCAGTGCCAAGATTTTGCCAAGCTGATCATCGGCATGGACCCGTTTGATACGGAGAAGATCTGGGAGCACCTGCATCGCCACACTTTCTGGGGCATGGGCGGCGGTGTTGTCATCACCTCTGCTATGGCTGCCATCGATACCGCCTGCTGGGATATCAAAGGCAAAGCCCTCGGCGTTCCCGTCTACAAGCTGCTGGGCGGCAAGACCAATCCGAAGCTCCGCGCATACGCTTCTCAGCTGCAGTTCGGCTGGAGCGACCTGATCCAGAAAGATAACAAGGGCGAGGCTATCGGCCTGCTGTTCGACCCGAAAGATTACTACGAAGTGACCAAAAACGCCCTCCGCGACGGCTACGATGCCATCAAGGTAGACCCCGTCTTTGCTCCCACCGATCCCGACACCCCGCTCGAAAAGATCTGGGGCAGCCAGGGCACTACTCAGATTCGCGGTTGCTATCGTCAGCACGACCTGCAGCGCTCGGTAGAGCGCATTGCAGCCTGCCGTGAGGCCGGCGGCCCCGATATGGACATCATCGTTGAAATCCACTCTCTGCTGGACGCCAACACCGCCGCCGAGCTGGGCAAGGCTTTGGAGCCGCTGCACATCATGTACTTTGAGGAACCCACCAGCCCCGAGAACCCCAGCAACTTCCGCCACATCAAGCAGAAATGCGACCTGCCTCTGGCAACGGGTGAGCGCAGCTACACTCGTTGGGGCTTCCGGCAGTTCTTCGAGGACCGCACCCTGTCCGTGATCCAGCCCGATCTGTGCAACACCGGCGGCATCACCGAAACCAAGAAGATCTGTGATATGGCTCAGGTCTACGATATGGGCGTTCAGATCCATGTCTGCGGCGGCCCCATCGCTACCGCCGCTGCTCTGCAGGTCGAAGCCGCGATCCCCAACTTCACCATCCATGAGGAGCACAACGCAAACCTGAAGAACATCTTCATCCAGGCCGGCAAGTACTATTACAAACCCGAGAACGGTTACTACACCGTGCCCGATCTGCCCGGTATCGGCCAGGAAATGACCGACGAGTTCCTGGCAACCTGCCGCAAGGTCGTCATTGGAGGCTAAACCCGTCTCCAACGCCCCAACGCAAAGATAAAATACAGATCCATCAAATCCGTCATGGATCATAACCTCTAAACAACGGAAAATGCTGCACAGGGCGTTGCCTTGTGCAGCATTTTTTATTTATGAAAAAACTGTTCATTTTACAAATTTCACTTTAAATCCTTAGCTTGACGTCCACCCCCAAAAAACTTATACTTAGATTGTGAATGGAAAAAGTTGCATTCACAAAATCTTGCAATTAGTTTCGGGAATTATTTCGCCTGAGGAATATGGTTTTGGATTCTTTGGGACATAAAACGCGAAGCGGAAATGGAGAATAATCATGGCATTACAGAAACTCCGCAGCCCAAAGATCCGGCGGCTGTCCGTGGTGGACCAGGTCAGCGACTCTATCAAGCAGAGCCTGCTGGACCAGGTCTGGAAAGAGGGAGACAAGCTTCCGTCCGAAGGAGAACTCGCGGAATATTATGGCGTCAACCGCCTAAGCGTGCGGATGGCCTTGCAAAAGCTCAGCACGCTGGGCCTCATTGAGACGCGCGTGGGCGAAGGCTCCTTTGTGGCTCACTTTTCCGTTCAGCCCATTTTCAGTGAACTGGCTCCTCTGTACGACAACAAGGAAGGCCGCCGGGATGTGGAGCAGCTGCGCAACCTGCTGGAAGGGGAGTGCACCAACATTGCCATCATTTCTTCCACGGAAGAGGACCGCCAGAAGCTGAAAGATCGTCTGGATGAATACAACCGCCTGGAAGCGATCTACAACGACGACATTGAAAACCAACAAAAGCTCCATGATGTGGTCCAGGCCGACTTTGCGTTCCATTATGAGATCATCTGCATGAGCCACAACAAGCTTTATATGGATATTTACATGATGGTGCAGCAGCTCATTTCCTCCCACATCCGGCACCTGATTTATACCCGCGTCCATCGCCGTAAAGCGGCCGGGCTTTCACTGGGAAGCATGGATGCAATAACGGAAGCTTCGCATGAGGTAATCTACCAAAGCATCATCAATGGTGACGCAGAAGCGGCCCGCAACGCTCGGGAACAGATACTGGGTATCGTTCCTGCCCACGGTTTGGATTACTTTGAGGACTATGTGGACCCGAAAGATATTCATCTGTAAAAACCTTCTCAGTCCCATAGGCGCAACGTCTGCGTACGCTAACGCCCATCGAATGCGAACGGCTCAACGGCATCCCGGATGATTGGACAGCCGGGATGCTGGAACGACTGCGCTATTTCACCATAGGGAATGCGCTTGTCGTTCCGCTGGTCAAGGCCATGGGCAAGCGGATCAGCGCACTGGCCGAGGACGAGCAGCGCAGTTGATGGGCGTTTCTCTTGGGTTTCCAAAGGGGTGCGGGTCGCCAATGGCGACCTCAAAATGCAGTACATTTTGAAGCACCTGACCGAGCCGACAGGCGAGAGGCAGCACCCCTTTGGCACACGACTTTGCCTGCAAAGTCTAGTGTGTTACACCTTGGTTCCGGCTGACGCGGAAAAGGGGCTGCGAGAGGCTCCGGCAAGCACCTGTTCTGCGGCAGAAGAATGCGCGGATGGGCATGGCTGTTGACGTTTTTTGCCTGCCCAGCGCAGGCTTGCAGAGGAACCAATGGTGTACGTTCTCCTTCCTGCCGCAGCAGCGTTTTTCCTATGAGACACAGGGCAAATGATCAGCGTCTGTGCTTGCCCCGGTTGCCTGCAAGTGTCCCCGGTTTCAGCATTGCCGTTTTATAAAGGATCTTCTTTATCAGCTTTCTTTCATCCTCTGTCAGCTTATCGTAGTTGATTCCGATTGCCTTCAATGCCGTTCGAATCTTCTTTTCATCCGCAGACCCTTCATGTTTCTGTGCATCCTCCAGTTCCTTCATCAGGTTATCGATCATTGAACCATCCGAAGTGGTCTTGTCCTTGCGGTGTTCCGTCTTGATGTTCTTCAGGATGGCCACCAACTCATCGTACAAGACCCGGCCAAAGTACTCATCTTCATCGATCTGCCCCAGCTTCAAGGTGCTCATGTACAAATCGTTTTCATCTGCTGCATACTTCTTTTTCAGCATTTGCCGGGTCGCTTCCAGACCAGCATTGAGGTTTTGAATGTTTGCGCTGACATATCCGTCCACATAGATCTCCAGATCGGTCATGAACCTCTGAAAATTCTCATGCACGATCAGCTCACACAGCAGCCGATGATTGAATTTTCCATTCCTTAATACGTCCACTGCGCCATCGCTCAGATGCAAGTCCGAAAGGACTGCATCTGGGCGTTTTTTGTTTTCCGTCACCCCCAGCAGGTAGTCCGTGGTCACGCCATAGAACTCAGCCAGCGTTGTCACCGCATAAATGCTGAGGTCGGTCACATCGTCGCTCTCATATTTCGACAGTGCCGATTTGGACAGACCCGTCTGCTCTGCCAGCGTTTCCAGCTTCAGATTCCGCTCCACACGCAGGTCTTTGAGCCGTTCTCCCAGTGTCAGCTTGATGTTCATGGTCGCACCTCCGATGTTTTTTGCACAGTATACCACTTCCGGCGGTCCCTGTCCATAAGCGTGGAATTTTGCAGTTTCTGCACCTGTTTTCCGACATTATGGATATACGGCACAGCGGCCATCGTGGTGCTATCCTATAGACAGAAAGAAAACATATTAACTCCCCAGCAGTGAACATATTAAGGGCTTCCCGCGAAAGCCCTCTGAAATATCTTTCATAACAGAACCTTGAGAACAGAATGACCGTCCGAACTGCCCAGACCGCCAAGACCTCCCATCGGGGGAGCGAGCGCCCTGCATGGGGCCGACACAGAGTCCAAAAAGATTTCCTGTCGGGAGGCAGCAAGGGAGACCGGCTTCACCGAAGTTCCCATTTTGGGAACACCGGTGATTTTGAACGTGGTAGGGATTAAAATGATCCGTGCCAAAACCTTTGAGCAAAGGAGAGATTTTGAGTTTATATCAAAAGATCAAGTCTGCCATCACCGTTCGGCAGGTGGGAGAGATGTACGGCATGGAGCCCGACCGCCATG
>NZ_DAWCVJ010000008.1:0-58357 GCF_052358865.1 Faecalibacterium sp. | reverse complement strand
CCGGCGACCCCGACGCCCCCCTCAAGGCCCTCATCTTCGACAGCATCTATGACAGCTACAAGGGCGTCATCGTCTATATCCGCGTCTTTGAGGGCACGGTGAAGCCCGGCGACACCATCCGTCTGATGGCCACCGGCGCACAGTTCACGCTGGTGGAGGTGGGCCACATGGGTGCCACCAGCCTGACCCCCTGCGCCCAGCTGCAGGCCGGCGAGGTCGGCTACCTGACCGCCAGCATCAAAACTGTGCAGGACACCCGCGTGGGCGACACCGTCACGCTGGCCGACAACCCCACCGCCGAGGCCCTGCCCGGCTACCGTCAGGTCAAGCCGATGGTCTTCTGCGGCATCTACCCCGCCGACGGCGCAAAGTACCCCGACCTGAAGGACGCGCTGGAAAAGCTGCAGCTCAACGATGCCTCCCTGACCTTCGAGCTGGAGACCAGCGCCGCACTGGGCTTCGGCTTCCGCTGCGGCTTCCTCGGTCTGCTCCACATGGAGATCATCACCGAGCGTCTTGAGCGGGAATTTGACCTCGACCTCATCACCACCACCCCCAGCGTCCGCTACCGCCTGACCCTCACCGACGGCACAGTGGAGCTGATCGACAACCCCTCCAGCTACCCCGACCCCTCCAACATCGTCAAGCAGGAGGAGCCGTTCGTGGACGTCCACCTCTATACCCCCAACGAATATGTGGGCAGCCTGATGGACCTGTGCCAGAACAAGCGCGGCGTCCTCATCGACATGAAGTATCTGGACGACGTCCGCGTGGACCTGCACTACGCCCTGCCGCTGGGCGAGATCGTCTACGACTTCTTCGACGCCATCAAGAGCCGGAGCCGCGGCTACGCCAGCTACGATTACGAGTTCAAGGAGTACCGCGAGAGCGATCTGGTCAAGCTGGACTTCCTGCTCAACGGCGACCCCGTGGATGCCCTGTCCATGATCGTCTTCCGGGACAACGCCTACGCCAAGGGACGCCGCATCTGCGAGAAGCTGCGGGACAACATCCCCCGCAACCTCTTCGAGATCCCCGTTCAGGCAGCCATCGGCGGCAAGATCATCGCCCGCGAGACGGTCAAGGCCATGCGCAAGGACGTGCTGGCCAAGTGCTACGGCGGCGACATCTCCCGCAAAAAGAAGCTGCTGGAAAAGCAGAAGGAAGGCAAGAAGAAGATGCGCCAGCTCGGCTCTGTCTCCCTGCCCAGCGAGGCTTTCACCGCAGTCCTCAAGCTCGACAGCAACGACGATTGATCCGCACACCCTTCCCCTCCCATCCGGAGGGGATTTTTTTGACGGCTTGGCTAAGATTCTTATCTCCGAGTATTGACCTTTGCATCAAAATTGTGTAAAATATACATAACATTGAAACAAATTGTCATTTTTTGTCACTTGCAGTCAAATATTTCCACTTTGTATTCCTGGAATCATACATGAAACAAGAAAGAGTTGATGCAACTATGCGGATCGCTATGGTAGGGCACAAGCGGGTGCCCTCACGGGAAGGAGGGATCGAGGTCGTTGTAGAGGAGCTTGCCGCGCGGATGGTGATGCACGGCCACAGCGTCACCTGCTACAATCGCACCGGCCATCACGTCAGCGGAAAAGAATACGACATCGAGCACCTCGACGAATACCGTGGCATCCGGCTCAAGCGGGTGCCCACCATCGACCGCAAGGGCCTTGCAGCGGTGACGTCCAGCTTCTTCGGCTGTCTTGCGGCGGCGTTCGGCCCCTATGACGTGGTCCACATCCACGCCGAAGGGCCTGCCATGTTCTCATGGCTTCCCCGCCTCACCGGCAAGCGGGTCGTCCTGACCGTCCACGGTCTGGACTGGGCACGGGACAAATGGAAAGGCTCCTTCGGCTCATGGTATATCCACACGGGCGAAAAGACCGGCGTCCGGTTCGCCCACGAGATCATCGTCCTCAATCACAGCACACAGAAGTATTTTCAGGACACCTACGGCCGCGCCACCCGCTATATCCCCAACGGCGTCAACCCTGTGGCCCCTGCGGCCCCGGACATCATCCGGGAGAAGTACGGCCTCGAGAAGGACTCCTACATCCTCTATCTGGGCCGGATGGTGCCGGAAAAGGGCTGTCACTATCTGGTGGATGCGTTCAAGAAGCTCCACACCGACAAAAAGCTGGTCATCGCGGGCGGCTCCTCCGACACCCACTGGTACATCGACCAGTTGAAGGAGCAGGCCGGCGGGGACGACCGCATCATTTTCACCGGCTTCGTGGACGGTGCGCTGCGGGAAGAGCTTTACAGCAATGCCTACCTCTTCGTCCTGCCCAGCGACCTTGAGGGAATGCCCCTCTGCCTGCTGGAGGCCATGAGCTACGGCAACTGCGTCATCACCTCCGACATCGAGGAGTGCTACAATGTCATCCACGACAACGGCATCGTCTTCCGCAAGGGCGATGTGGACGACCTCGCCCAGAAGCTCACCTACGCCCTCGAGCATCCCAATGCGGTGCGGATGTTCAAGTGGCTCGCCGCCGAGTACGTCTGCACCCGCTTCCCGTGGGATAAGATCGTAGTCGAGACTCTGAAACTGTATCAGAAATAACGAAAGGCTGCTGCACAAAACGTGCGGCAGCCTTTTTGGCGTTTTATCTCGTTTCGTAGCCCTTCAGAAAGCGGCCGGCGAGGGCGTCCCATGTATTCTCATGGATGACCGTCTCATAGGCCGCCTGCTCCATCCGGGCCTTTTTTGCCGGGTCGGCGGCGACGTCCAGCAGGGCCTCTGCCCAGCGGGCCGGGTCCGATTTTTCCAGCACGATGCCATTCTCGCCGCTGCGCAGCAGCATATCCGCGCCGCCGTTGGGGGTGGTCAGCACCACCCGGCGGAAGAACATGGCCTCCAGCAGCACCATGCCGAAGATCTCGTACTCCGTCGGCAGCAGGAAGAAGTCTGCCTGCTGGTAGACCCCCTTCATCTGGTACTGCGGGGCTTTTTTCTGCCAGAAAACCCAATCCGTCAGCCCCTTTTCCCCAATGGCCGCTTTCACGCTGTCCCGATACGTCTCGTCCCCGTCGCCGATGAGGTAGAGGCAGGCGTCGGGGTCGCTTTTCCGCACCTCGGCCAGCACATCCAGCAGGAAGAAGGGGTCGCGGCGCGGCTCGATGCGGCCGATGTAGAGCAGCTTCAGGCCCTTTTTCTGGGCGCGCATCTTCCCTTCCAGCTCGGTCTGCCCGGCGTCCGGACGGTCGCGCAGAAGCTCGGCATCGATGCCGACGCCCACCGTCGTCACCTGCTCCGGCGAGAGCCGCTTTTCCAGCAGGAACTTCCGGGCCAGCTCGCTCTTGGTCAGGAACCGGGTGCCCCGGCGGCGGTAGCGCCCCACGAAAAAGGCGTCGAACACCCTGCACATCCGGTTATAGTTCTTGTTGAAGGGCGAATAGTAGGGGCCGTGGTAGATGACCGTCTTTTCGGGGTACTTCCCGGCCAGATGCCATGAGAACATCTGATTGTACTCGGCGGTCTGCAAAACATCGTACTGGGCGAAAAGTGCATCCTGCCCGCTGAACCAGACGTTCTTGAGCAGGACTTTCCCGTGGCGGTAGAAGACCCGGATGGGCTTGCCGCCCTCTGCCTCCACCTCCACAGTCATCTCATCCCCGTCCGTCCAGAACAGGATGTCGGTAGAGTGGCCCCGCTTGACCAGCGCTTTGGCCAGCCCCACCTCCTGAATGTTGTAGGTGTTCTTGGTCACGTCCAGCAGGCTGGGCCACGGACGAATGATGAGTATCTTCATCGGCTTCTCCCTCACTGTCTGAGCTGGCTTGCAAGATCAGCGTCCACGATCTCCTCGCCGGACTTATGGCGCAGCTGCTCCTGTGAGGCGGCGCTCAGGCCGTTGTTGACCACACAGTTGAGGTCGCAGGTGGAGCAGCGGTCCAGCTCCTCCTTCGTCACCCTGCCGTCGCGGTAGTCGCGGCAGACCTTCAACTCGTACATACTGTAGGGGGTCTTGGTGAAGAGGGCCTTGAGCTTATGGGTCAGCACCCAGAAGCCCGGCTTCCAGATGTACTTGTGCATGGCGGGCGAGACCGAACCGATCATCCAGCAGGCGCGGTCGCAGTGGCGCACCTTGGCGCGGACCGCGTCGGCCTCGGGGCTGCTCCACAGCTCCTCCCAGCTCTGGGTGTTCAGGTTGCCCATGACCTCCTTGTCCTTGGTGCCGTTGCAGGGCATGACGTCGCCGTAGGGGTCGATGAAGAAGGTGTCGAAGCTCATATCACAGGGCAGCAGACGCTTCTGGCCGTAAAGATAGTTGATAAGTCCATGGTTGAAGTAGGCGCGGAACCACTTCTTGGGCGAATTGCTCCGCAGCAGCTCGTTGATGAGGGCCTCGAAGTTCTTGGCCACCATCGGGCGGTCGTGGATGATGTTCTTGGCCTCCACGAAATAGAAGCTGTTGTGCAGGGTGGCGGTGGCAAACTCCATCCCCATCTCATCCGACAGGCGATAGAGGGGCACGAGGTCGGGGGCGTTCTTGTCCTGCACGGTCATGCCGAAGCCCACGTCCTTCATCCCCATCTCCCGGAGCTTTTTCAGGGTGGTGTAGCCGCGGTTGTAGCCGTCGGCGAGGCCGCGGATCTCATTGTTGGTCTGCTCGAGGCCCTCGATGGAGATGCGGATGCCGATGTCCGGGAACTCCCTGCACAGGTCGAGGATGCGGTCGGTGAAGAAGCCGTTGGTGGAGATGACGATGCGGTCCGACTTCTTCCGCAGCTCCCGCACGATGTCCTTCAGGTCGGTGCGGATGAACGGCTCGCCGCCGGTGATGTTCGTAAAGTACATGGGCGGCAGCTTGCGGATGGTCTCGAGGCTGATCTCTTCCTCGGGCTTCGAGGGGGCCTTGTAGCGGTTGCACATGGTGCAGCGCGCGTTGCAGCGATAGGTGACGATAACGGTTCCGTTCAGTTTCTTGGTTGCCATGATTCCTTCTCCTCCATATTACCCTTGGTACAGGCGCATCAGCTTTTCCGCATACGCCTCCACGGTGTCGAAGCGGGTCTTGCCGCAGGCCTTTGTGTAAGCGTCCAGTCTGGTGCGGTCGCCCCAGAGTGCTCTTATCTTTCCGGCCAGCGCATCGGCGTTCCCGCTCTCGAACAGCTCGCCGTTCTCCCCTGCGTCGATCAGCTCCGGGATGCCGCCGATGTCCGCGCCCAGCACCGGCGTGCCGTACATCAGCGATTCCATCACCGAGAAGGGGCAGTTCTCGTACCACTCGGACGGGTAGACGCTGAACCTTGCCCCGGCGATGAGCTTCCGGAGCGCCTCGCCCGACTGGAAGCCCACATTTTTCAGGTTCGGGATACCGGCCAGCTCCCCTTCCAGCGGGCCGCTGCCCGCCGCCACAAAGGGGATGTCCGGCAGCGCCTTGCAGGCTTTTGCAAAGGTTTCGACGCCCTTTTCCTTCGCAAAGCGTCCGAAGTAGAGCACATAGTCCTGTTTTTCCACATCCGGCGCTTTTTTTGTGGAAATAAAGTTGTGCAGGGCCACCGTTTTGCCCCGCAGGATGGGGTCGGTGTCCAGCTTTTTCTTCATGAACTCCGAGCAGCAGACGATGGCGTCCAGCTTTTTATAGACCTTTTTCCACCGCCAGAACGCCGCCTCCGCAGCGCCGATGGCGCTCTTGGCGGCAGAGCCATGGATGCACTTGTGTCGGATGCAGGAGGCAGACTTCCCGCTGAGGCAGTCTTCGCAGACCTGACCATCCACCCGGCAGCACATATGGTTCGGGCAGACCAGCTGGTAGTCGTGGGCGGTGTAGAGGATGCGGCAGGGCTGTCCGCTCTCCCGCCGCCACTTGTCCGCCTCAAGGAGGACGCTGGGCGTCAACTGATAGTTGAAATTGTTGAGATGGATAACATCTGGTCGAAAATCATCCAGCACCAGCCGCAGCTTCTGCCGAGCCTCGGAGGAATAAATGGTCTTGAGCGGGTATGTAAGCTTCGCCAGCCTGCTTCCGCCGTGGAAATCCATGCCGCTGGTGTAGGCCCCCACCCGGTTGCCCACACAGCGGCCCTCGTGCTCCATCCCGAAATACTGCACCTCGTGGCCCATCTTTTCCAGCTGCTTTCCCAGCTCGAAGATGTATGTCTCTGAGCCGCCGTTGGGGTAGAGGAATTTGTTTATCATCAAGACCTTCATCGCTTCAACCCCTTACACATCCTGCCCAATTTTCCAATGATACGGTTTTTCCAGTAATTTCTCTCAAAGTTCTTTTCCTTCTGGCGGTCGCGCTTGCCGATGTGGCTGCGGTCGCTCGAAATAAGACCCACCGCAAAAAGATAGAAATGGTCTTTGTCGTATGGCTCGAATGTCAGCTTCCGCTTCTGGAAATGCACATACAGCACTTCTTTGCGCGTTCCCTCTGCTGTACACACCCAAAGTTTTCCGTTCTGCCACTCAAAATAATTCGTTTCTTCCGACTGATACTCCGGAATCAATCGAGGTGACAGCCATCCTTTGGAGACGTCCAAATCCGCCATATCCATCACATTATAATTCGGGATACCGTTTTCTTTTATAATGCGGGAAAGTCCACCATCCCCCCACTCGTCAAAACAGAATGAACCCTCGTGCGTAAAAACATACTTCCAGTCCAGCAGTCCTTCATGAGGAAGCGTCCGATACCACGCATTTACTTCCGGTATATTCCGATAGATGGTACAATGTCCTCGGGTATAAATGCGATTATACTGTTCAAGGACATCCTCGGTAACAAATCGGCGGATGTCACCCCAAATCAGGTCTATATCACAGTGTCCCCAAAAATCATACCCGCTCAAATACTTTGCAAACACCTCACCATAGGATGGCTTGAAATCGCAGAACTTATAGGGTGTATCCATACAAATGGGAAAATCAAAATTAGCCTGAAACATCCCCCGCAGCTGTTCAAAATCAAGTGGGAAATGCTTCACATTTTCCGGCATTGACCCGGGCATCGGTTCAGATGTAAAGAGAAGAAAATCCACTGACGGGTTGCTCGCACAGCTCTGAAGCCACACCTGAAAATAGTCCGGCAGTTTACCAGACCACGGGACTACGAATGCAATTGTTTTCATGTATACCACCCTTTATTAGTTCATTGATTTCCAGTGTCCTCGCTCTCTTTTCTGCCACTTCAAAACACCACACCATGACCGCCATCCGATACAGGACATTATTGGGGAAATAAAATGAAGTATTATCCGTCAGAAATGTAAAGAACACATAAAAGTTCATAGCCATAAGGGCATATGCGGGAATATCTCCGTACCATTTACTGACCCGGTGTATGCGGAATGCCAGCTCATAGAATATCCAAATCCACCAGCACCAGAAGCCAACTTCAATGTAAAATTCCAGATAGACGTTATGGACTGCATTCACCATAATGCGGTCGTTCTGATGTTCTGTACCGTAAGCATAGATGAAACGGATGCCTCGTCCCAGATACGTCGGCGACAGCTGATAAAAATCCTCGTAGTAAGTGAACAGTACGTCACGGCTCATCAAATTGATTTCGTGCTTATCGCAGAAATCAAAGAAAACATGGGTCTTGATAGAGATGAGATAAAGAAAAATCAGCACGCCCACCGTAGCCGCCGCAATGGTCGCCAGCGTCCACAGATGTTTTGGCTTCAGCCAGTACATCACATAATATATGCCAATCGCACCCACGACTGCTGGAATTGCGATACGCTTGAATCCCATTGTAAAAAAAAGCCAACTCACAGCAAGACAAAAAATCTGAATCTTCCAATTTTTTTCTTTGTGGATAAGATAGTAAACGGCACAAACACCCCAGCCATAGACCATATCATGCAGTTCCATCGAACGCATTGCACTACCAGTGTCGTCTGCGAATGTGACGAGCAGACGGATGTACTCCGAGATAAAAGTCCCGATGCCCGCCCGAGCTGCGACTTGCAGAGCCACAAGGCCGTTTGCGACTGTCATACCCACGACCGTCAGCGTCAGTGTATGCTTACCAAACAGATAAATCGCACCCGCCACAAACAGCAGATTTGTCATCATATAGATGACATTCTGGGAGCCGCGAACAATAAACGCCAAGTTTTGAAATTCCGAGATCCAGATACCCACTGACCACATCCAAAACAGCATATAGGGAAAAGAAAAAAGCAAAAAAAAGCGCATACAAAATTTTGCTCTTTCAAATAGCGGATGGATGAAGAACATTGCGCATGCCCAGCCGAAAACCAGCATATTGATGGCATACTTCAAACCTACCGGCAACCGATAGCAGGCGCAGTAGAAACTCACGGTCATGAGTACTATATACAGCCCCATCCCGCCTATCTTTACAATTTTGTTCTCAAATACATCCATTCGTTCTAACATTCCTGTCTTGTCCCTCGCCGTGGCTCAATTCACATCCACGACCACCAGTTCCGGCTGGTTGAAGATGCGCGGGAACGGCTCCGAATCGCCGAGGCCGCGGCTGATGACCACCTGCGACTCCCCCATCTGGTTGACCCCGCTGGTGTACTTGGGCAGAAAGCCCTGACTGGTAGACCAGAGGCCTTGACTGCCGATGCGCACCTGTCCGCCGTGGGCGTGGCCGCTGAGCACAAGGTCGAACTGGTACAGCTCCAGCGAGGTGTCCAGAACCTCCGGGCAGTGGCAGATGAGGATGGTGCAGACGTCGTCCAGCTCGTTCGTCTCGCCGTTCATGGCGTCGGCCACCGCGCGGGAGTTTTCCCGTTCCAGCTGGGCGCGGGGCCACTCGAAAAAGCCGCCGATGCGCAGCTTCCTGCCCTTGAATTCCACGTCCTCATAGCTGCCGTTCAGCCAGTGGACGCCGGTGGCCTGAATGTCGTCAAAAAGGGCGTCGCTGCCGCCCGCGTACCGTCCCCCCCACTCGTGGTTGCCGGGGGCGTAGTATACCGGCGCGATGTCCACCAGCTGATGCATCAGGTCGAGCACGACGTGGTAATCGGTGTCCGTGTCGATGTTCATATCGCCCGCCACCGCGATGAGGTCCGGGGCAAGGTTCTGTATCTTCCGCACAAGGTCGGCATTGTCTTCGCCGTACTCGTGGAGATGCAGGTCGGACAGCAGAACGATGCGCAGGTCTTCTACCGGCTTATCCACCGTGACCGAATAAAACGTCGTGATGAAGCTCTTATTCATCTGCAGATTGTACAGCAGGATGCCGCCCAGCACAAGCACGACGGCCAGCAGCCCTGCCAGAATTTTTTTACTCATCTTTCCCATAAATCACTCTCAGCTTTCGCTCTTCAGCGGCGACGACTCAGCCGCCTTCCTTGCATTTTCGGCCTCCTGACGGGCCTTTGCGTCCGCGCAGCGGCGGATGGCCAGCCGCAGCAGGGCGCGGATCTCGTAGGCGTCATCCTTCGCCGAGTTGGAGACGCCCGTAAAGACGCAGGGGCCAAACACGGCCAGCTCGGTCTTGGCCAGCAGATTGCTCAGGCGGTCGATGCAGTTCCTTGCCAAGTCGATGCTGCAATCTTCCAGCAGGACGATGAAGTGTCCCGCGCCGTTGTAGCCCACAAAGCCCAGCGTCCGGAAGACGTATTGTAGCTGGTCGCCCAGCGCCCGCAGTGCCTTGTCGCCGTCGTTGCGGCTCATCCCCGAGAGGTCGACCTGAATGTGGATGACGGTGAACTGGCCGTTCAGACGAACGGTGCTGTAGCGGTCCACCATGGCGTCGCACCGCTCGCGGTTGGGCAGGCCGCTCTTCTTGTCCACATAGAGATAGTAGTCCACAAAATCGCCCAGCCGTCCGAGGAAGATGGCGCAGAAGCAGCCCAGAAAGAGGAACAGTATCACCGACAGGGCCGCATAGAGCTTCAGGTTGAGCTTCGCGTTGACCACGATGCTGTTCTTCATCTTGATGTTGTCCGCGCCGTTGACCTGATTGAACTCCTCGACGGTCTCGATGGAAAGCTCATACAGGCTGGTGAATTTCTGCACCAGCTCGTCGATGCGTTCGCTGGCCCACTGGGCCTCGGCGCTGGCGGGGTCGGTGTTCCGGGTCACATCGGCGTAGGCGTCCAGGATCTCCTGTGCCTTTCCCTGCGCGATGGCGGCGTCGATGCGCTCAGCGTGGAGGTCAGCGTAATGCTGGATGAGCTTATCGTAGGTGGTGGTGACATCGCCGGAGGGCTGGGTGGTGTAGTCCCGCACCACATCGGTGATGATCTGGGTCTCGCCGCCGTCGGCGTTCCGGTTGGCCGAATAGACCGCCGCGCCGTCCAGCGTCTTGTCGCCGAACTGGTCGATGATGTCCTTGGCCTCAGAGATGTTGTTGTTCAGGCTGTCGATCTGAAGCTGGTAGCGCAGGATGGCGTTCTTCTTGGTGTTGACCAGAAGGGTGTGATCCCGCACCAGCTTATTGTTGATAATGTAGGCGTAAAGGTCGTTCAGGGCGTTCTGGGTCAGATATTCATACTCCGATACGAGGTCCGAGAAGGAATAGCCCGACTTCACGCTGTAAAAGCCGTATTTCTCTTCTGCCTTTTTTCGCAGAAAAGCCGCACTCTCGTTGGCGTTGTTGCGCAGGATCTCCACGCAATCAATATACTCGTAGTTCGCCACCGAGACGTTGCTGGCGTTGTTCGGGAAAATATCCGCGTCCACATGGGTCTCGCTGTAATATTGAAAGTAGTTCGTCAGCACCGAGTCCAGCACATTGCGGGCGTAGTCGGTGGCGTCCTTGTTGTCCACCGTGAAGGAGACCGCGTAGGTCGTGGGATAATACTCGTATTCGTCGCCGTTGGAAAGAGCCGTCTCCTTTTTGGTCTCTTCATCCTCCGGGATGACCTCCTGCACCGAGATCCGGGGGCGGATGGACTCGGTGCTAGCCGTCAGGCCCAGATCCTGAATGGTCTTGTTGATGACCGATGCCGAGGTGATCTCGGAAGGGTCGATCCTTGTTCCGTCGGCGTTCAGGCCCTCGCTGGCGTTGGGGCCTGCGTACTGGATAACGGCTGTGGCCGTGTACGACTGCCGCGACGAAATAAACTCATACACGCCCAGACAGCCCACTGCCGTGACGAGCATGATGACGAACCACCATTTTTTCAGGTAGCGCAGCAAATCAAAACTTTTCATTCTTCCTCCATCCTGTCCCAGAGACGGATATTATTCGTTCTCCATCCGCTGGCGCTGGCGCCGGACGCACGCTTGGACGGCTGCGCCCAGATAGCAGACCGCACAGACCAGCGCGGCCAGCATCACGCTGCGTTTCACGTTATAGCGCTGCATGAAAGACATCTGCGGCTCACTGAACATAAGATAGCTGTGGATGCGCTGGGCGTAGCAGTCGGCGTCCAGCTCCCGTGTCGCGCTCACGATGTCCGCGAGCTGCTGGGTGATGTTGTCCACCATGGCCTGCGCCATCTGTACCTCATACGACTCGGTGTACTGTTCCAGCGCCGTGACCTTGGAGTTGTTGGTGGCGATGCTCTTCTGGGCCTCCACCGCCGAGCTGAGCAGCTCGTTGGCCTGCAGGGCCAGATCGTCGATGCCGATCTTGGTGCGGGACATATAGAATGCACCGTCGTTGTCATAGGTGGGGATGAGCACCGAGGAGACCATCTTGTTGTTGTAGTTGTCCAGAATGGTCATGTAGATCGCGCTCTTCTGGGAGTCGCTCATCTCATCCCACCGCAGGGTGCGGTTCAGTTCGTTGAGGTCGTCGATGCAGCGGAAATTGTTCTTGGCCACGCCTTTTTCCCAGATGTAGCTCTGGTATTCCCGGAGGGTATAGCCCTGCAGGTTCTGTACCTGTTTCTTGATGGCACTGTAGCTCTGGCCGCTGGCGGAGAGATAGGAGCCGTCCTGATCGTTGCGCACCGTGAGGTAGTTGTTGACCCGGTCGATCATCATGCTGAAGTAGGAGCCGATCTCCTCGTAGTCCATGTCGCTGTAGTCATCGTCGATGTCCAGCGAGGTGGCGTTGACCCGGTAATCTGCGGTGAACCGCTTGAGGTATACCCGGCATATCTCGTCGAGGAAGTCCTGCACCGTGATCTTCCCCCAGAGCGTCCACGGCAGCTTGACCGAGAGATAATAGGACGAGCTGATGTAATAATCGTCCTCCTTGGTCACGATCCGGCTGGTGGTGGGGCTGATGGAGATGCAGTCCGCGAGGTCGGCGGTCGTCAGGTCGTCCTGCAGGCCGGTGGCCTGTAAGATGGCCTCGAGGTACTCCTGCGTCAGGAACTCCGACTCACTGAAGCGTGCGCCGTTGGGCGTCTTGCCGGTGACACTCTCCTCATAGTTCAGGGACATGGTGGTGCTGGCCCCAAAGCTCTTGACGGTGGTAAGTACGAACATGAACCCCAGCGTGCACACCACGCCCACGGCAAAGAGCCAGCGCACCTTCTGCACGAAGACCTCGAACAGAAGGCGGAAGGAGAGAAGGCTGTTGAGGAAGTTGTGAACGGACGAAAAGGCCGGTCTCCTCTTCAGGCGGTGCTTCCAATGTCTGCGGAAGCGTCCTCGCTTTTCCCGGGAGGCTTCTGTCTCCTCGGCTTCGCTGTCCTCTTCCGGCTCGTCGCCCTCTTCGACGATGTTCAGCTCTGCCCAAGCGGCGCTCTCCTGCTCAGGCGGACGCGCCGACCCAGAGCCGCGCCCCCGTCTCTCTTTCGGGCCGACCTTTCCTTCATGCTTTGGTTTTCTTCCCGCAGATCTCATTCGCAGTTTTCCTTTTCACTCTCTTTATGGTCACGCCCTGCTGACAGGTGCGTATAATTCAACTATTATATAATACCGCAATTCGTTCTTAATTACAACTACTCCGGAATTTTTCACATCCGTTCTGCCGCATTTCAGGGCAAAAGAAAGCCCCTGCCTCCGGGGATACCGGAAGTAGGGGCTTCGCCGAACTGTGGCTTATGAAGAAGGTATTCGGAAGGTACCGTTATGCAGCCTTTGCGCCGTTCTTCTTGCTGGCGATGGTGTCGAGCATCAGCACGCCAACGCCCAGAACCACACCGATGATGGAGGAAATGACCTCAGGAGCGATGAGCAACAGAGCTGCGATAAACAGGGCGACGCGCTCAAAGGGCTTGAAGTTGCGCTTGAAGTAGCCAGCGACAGTGACTGCGAGGAAGAAGGTGCCCAGCAGCATCTGGGCTGCGCCGATGACGATCTCAACGACAGTGCCTTCCAGCAGGATAGCGGGATTGTAAACGAAGACAAAGGGAACAAGGAAGCCGACCATTGCAAAGGTGAAGCCCTTGATGCCGGTCTTCATCGCGTTCGCATCTGCGATACCGGCTGCGGTGTAGGACGCCACGCAGACGGGAGGCGTGATCTGAGCCATGATGCCGTAGTAGAAGACGAACATATTGGCGCACAGAGCGGAGATGCCCAGAGCACGCAGGCAGGGAACGAAGAGGATGACGCCGACCAGATAAGCGGCGACGGTGGGCAGTGCCATGCCCAGCAGCATGCAGCCGATCATTGCGATGAGCATTGCGGCAAACAGGTTGGTGGTGCCGAGGCTGCTGATGAGGGCGGAAAGGTTGGTGGCCAGAGAGGTCTGACCGGTGACGACGTTGATGATGATGCCGCAGGCAGCGGTGGGGATAGCGATCTCAGCGGCCTGTTTTGCACCGTCGAGGCAGCAGTTCCAGATGCCCTTCAGGTCAACGAAGTCCTTTTTCTCATTGATGAAGTAGCTGACGACGTCGCAGATGAGGCAGGATGCAATGCCCATCATACCGGCGCGCATCAGGGAGGCACCGCGGATGATCATGACGACGAGGATAACAGCGGGCAGCAACAGGTACAGGCGGGGAAGGATGGTGCGCTCGACCTTGATCTTAGCGTCCTGCTCCTGAGCTGCGTTCTGGTGCTTGGCAGCCAGACGATCCACCAGCACAAAGACGGCGAAATAGTAAGCGACAGCAGGCAGGATGGCAGCAGCGGCGACGCGGCTGTACGGGACACCCAGCATCTCAGCCATGATGAATGCGCCGACGCCCATGATGGGGGGCATGATCTGACCGCCAGTGGAAGCGACTGCCTCAACAGCGCCCGCCTCCTCAGGCTTGTAGCCGACCTTCTTCATCATCGGGATGGTCATGACACCGGTGGTTGCGACGTTTGCGACAGCAGAACCGGAGATCATGCCCATCAGGCCGGAAGAGATGACGGCTGCCTTTGCGGGGCCGCCGGAGGACTTGTTGGAGAACTTCATGCCGATGTCGATCAGCAGCTGACCGCCACCCATCGAGGAGAAGAAAGCACCGAACACGATGAAGTAGAACAGGGTATTTGCGGAGGTGTACAGCGGAGTTCCGAAGACGCCGCTCTCGCCCATAGTCATGCCGACGCAGAACTGCTTGATGAACTTTGCGAAGGTCTTGCCCTTGGTGAACAGGATGCCGGGCAGATAGGGAGAAGTGAAGGCGTACAGGATGAAGACCGCAATGAAGATGGCCAGGACGATGCCCAGCGTGCGGTACACGGCGATGAGCAGCAGAACGATGGTCATGACCATGAAGATGTAGTCGATGCCGTAGACCGGCTGCACAGAGACAAAGTCCAGCAGGCGGGCGTTCTGGCCGACAACGTACCACAGCATATAAGCGAGGCAGATGAACAGCAGGATATCAAACCAGTTCATCCAAGCGTGGGCGTTCAGCTTCTTTTCGTCCACGGGCTTGCCCTCAGCCTCGGCTGCCTTTGTCACTTTCTTGCGGTAAGCCTTGTCAGCCGGGTTGTACAGGAAAACCAGAGTCAGTGCAAGGATCAGATGCAAGGGACTCTGCAGCATGGGGTTGAGCTGCTTGACCAGAGCCAGATACATCTGAAAGGCGAAGAACGCAACGGTGACGATGACGGCCAGCCAGTTGCGTATCGTTTTCTTTTTGGCGTCCATAAGCGCGTTTCCTCCTAAAGAATATGGATACGTTTGCCTTATAAAAAAACCTGCCGGGCTTCCATGCCGCCCGGCAGGCCTTTTAAGACCTAGTGATTCGGAATGCGGGGCGGCTTATCAGTCGCACTCGTAGCCCATTTCCTCGTAGTAAGCCTTGGCACCCGGGTGCAGGGGGCAGCCGGTGTAGCCAGAACCGCCTGCGATGGTCGGGTCGAAGTACTCCAGAGAAGCAACAGCGGTGACCAGAGCCTCCTTGTTCTCGCAGATAGCCTTGGTCAGGGTGTAGGCCACGGCGGCATCCATGTTGGCGTCTACGATCAGGCACTGCTGGCTGCCCACGGTCTCAATATCGGTATCCTGCTTGTTCCAAGTACCGGCCTCGACCGTGACGGGAGTGTAGCCCATCTCGCACAGCTTGTTGCGGGTGTCCTCGTTCAGCTCAACATCGTACATATCGTGGGTCAGACAGAGCTCGGTGGTGTTGGACTGGCCCTTGCCGATGTGGTCGATGGTCATATCGTACAGATCATCCTGCAGGCCGCTCTTGATGGCGTCGCCGCCGGTCTTCTCGACCTTGCCGCCCCAGCTCTCGATGTCGTCGAAGGTGATGCCCAGTGCCTCGCAGACCTTCTCAGCGGTCTGCTCGCCGAAGCTGCCGTTCTTCTTGATGACCATCTTGACGGGGTACTTGTTGGCGACGACCTCTTCGAAGGTCTTGTAGCCGGTAGCATTGACGAACTTCTGGGTAAACATGATGTTGATGAAGTTCTGGCCCAGACCGCCTGCTAGACAGGCAATCTCGGTGCAACCGCCGAACTCATACTCGGAGGTGCTCTGCTCATAACTCCACTTAGCGGGGCCGGCATTGGACATGACCAGATCGCACTCTCCGCCTGCATTGACGATCACGGGTGCACCCACACCGCCGGGAGAGGTGGTGGTAATATCGATGGTGGAGCCTGCGGGCAGCTCAGGAAGCATGACGCTCTGCAGGGCAGCAGCATAGTTGTAAGCAGCGGTGCCGACTTCCTGAGCGGCGAAGGTCAGCTGGACAGGCTCAGTCAGTTCCATGCTGCCAGTAGCAGCTGCGACGCTGCCTGCAGCAGCGGAAGCTGCGGTAGATGTAGCAGTGCTGCTTACGGCGGTCTCAGCACCGGGGGCCAGCCCTGCACAGCCTGCCAGAGCGGCAGAAGCACCAACGACACCAGCAACCTTCATGAAATCTCTGCGCGTGATCTTCATAATGTTTTCTCCTTTTCTCTTGGGGGTCTCGTGTGTCCGAACCGGACTGTGTCTTTCAACCTTCTTCAGCAGCGTTGCCACTTTTCACAGTCTTTGTTCGTTTATGTTGTCTAAATTATATTCAATTCGGTCAGCTGTCGCAAGAGAGAAGTTCTGTCAGACCGTTTCATTTTGCAGCACAAATCAATTTTTTGCCCAAAAGCGTCCCAGAAATCGTTTCATTTTGGAACAAATTCAGAAACTTAACCAGAATTATTGTTTCAAGATAGAACTTTTTATAGACTTCGTTCCTTGTGTGTCATTTTTGTCCTCTATGCAGAAGGCCCCCGGCCTTAGCCGGGGGCCTGTTTCTGTGAACTTCTGCTTTTACTCCATCAATTTTCCGCCGTTTGCATTCAGACTCGCGCCAGTGATATAGGCCGCCTGCTCACTTGCAAGGAACACGGCACACCGCGCCACGTCCCAAGGTGTTCCGAGACGATGCAAAGGTACTGCCGACATCACCTTTTCGCGGTATTCTGGCGTCCAGCTCTGGGACATATCCGTCTCGATGGGGCCGCATTGCACCGCATTGATGCGAACGCCTTGCGGCGCAAATTCCAGTGCCCACTGACGAGTCAATGCCGTGAGACCAGCCTTGGACGCGCCATAGGCCGGGTTCGCATTGGGATGAGGCGCACGGGAAGCGGAAGATGTGATATTGACGATGCAGCCTTTGCTCTCGCACAAAGCCTGCAGTAGCTTCTGGGTGATGCGGAAGACCGAGACGAGGTTGACCTGAATGATATGGTCAAAGGTCTCCGGGGTAGTCTGAAGCGTGCCGTCACGGTCAAGGATTCCGGCGTTGTTCACCAAAATATCCAGTCCGCCCCATTCCTCTGCGGCGGCGGCAAACTTCTCCGCCGTTTCCGGGGTGCAGATGTCGCCAAGAACGATCTGGCATTTCTGCCCCATGGCGGTGATTTCCTCTCTCAATGTAAGCAGTTCGGGCTCCTTGCGGGCGTTGATGATGACATCTGCGCCCTCCAGCGCCATCTGACGGGCGATCTCGCGCCCGATGCCGCGGCCTGCGCCCGTCACCAGCGCACGGCGGCCCATCAGCAGTTTCTGCGGAAGTGTTCTGATCTCGTCCTGCATGCCTTTTCCTCCTTCAGCCATTTTCTCTTATTTTCTGCCGGTCATCTTGACGGCATACTTGATGGCATTGACAAGGCTCAGCTCGTTGCCGTTGCCCTTGCCCGCATGGTAGAAGTCGGTGCCATGGTCCACACTGGCGCGGATGATGGGCAGGCCGAGGGTGACATTGACGCCCTCGACTGCCTTCCACTCCTGCTTCTCGCGGTCATAGACAAAGCCCACGGTCTTGAGCGGGATGTGGCCCTGATCGTGGTACATACAGACCACGATGTCATACCAGCCGCCGATGGCCTGCGAGAACACGCTGTCCGGCGGGCAGGGGCCGACGACGCCGGTGATGCCCTCTGCCTTGGCTGCCTCGATGGCCGGTGTGATCTCCTCGATCTCCTCGCGGCCGAACAGGCCGTTCTCGCCGCAGTGGGGGTTCAGACCGGCCACTGCGATGCGAGGCTCTGCGATGCCCATATCCTTGCAGGCCTTGTTGGCAATCTCGATGACCTCGAGGACGCGGTCCTTCTTGACCCGGTCGCAGGCCTCACGCAAGGAGACATGGGTGGAGACATGGACCACCCGCAGGTCGTGGTGGGCCAGCATCATGGTGTATTTCTTGGTGTGGGTGTAGGTAGCATAGATCTCGGTATGGCCGTCGAAATGGGTATAGCCGTCCGACCTCTCGCCGTGATAGTACTCCAGCGCCTTGTTCATGGCTTCCTTGTTCAGGGCGTTGGTGCAGGTGGCATCCACCTCACCGGCCATTGCCAGTTCGATGACCTTTTTGACGCACTGGAAGGCCGCATTGCCGCCCTCTACGCTCACCTTTGCCATCTCGAACTTGCTGATGTCCTCGATGAGGTCAAGGTGCAGCACATCAATAGTTCCGGGGGTGAACAGGGCGTCCGAGACGTTCTCGCAACGATGGATGACGATGTCCTCCCGGCCCACGAACTTCTTGGCCCGCTCCATGACCTTGACGTCACCCACGACGATGGGGCGGCAGTAGGTGTACTGCTCCGGGTCTGCCAGAGCCTTGATGGTGATCTCCGGGCCGGAACCGGCGGGGTCGCCCATCGTGATGCCAACGATCGGTTTTTTCATAGCAGCGCTCTCCTTGCTCCTCTCAGTTCAGGCCCTTGGCCGCGTTCTCGGCCAGAACCTTCTTGATGGCTTCCAGACCCTCTTCGGGGACGTAGTTGAAGGGTGCGCGGCACTTGCCGACGTTGCGGCCCTGCAGGGCCACGGCGGTCTTGATGATAGTATTGGGGTTGCCGTACTTGAAGGTCTGCTGCAGGATGGCGATGGCATCCTGCGCGGCCTGTGCGCCCTCGAGGTCGCCAGCCTTGAAGCAGTCGTAGATCTTTGCGACGGTAGCGGGCCAGATGTTGGCGCGGCCCGCAATGCCGCCTGCACCTCCCTCCTTCAGGCAGGTCAGGATCGCGCCGTCGTTACCTGCGAGGATGGCAACGTCCTTGTCCAGCTCACGGGTCAGGCGGATGTAAGCCTTCAGGTTCTCAATGTCGCCGCTGGAGTCCTTTGCGCCCACGATGTTCTCCACATCGCGGCACAGCGCCTGCACAGTCTCGGGCAGCAGCTTGTTGCCGGTGCGGGCGGGGATGTTGTAGAGGATGATGGGCAGGTTGACGGCCTTTGCCACGGCCACATAGTGGTCGTACAGCTCTTTCTGGGAGGCCAGCGCGAAGCTGGGGGTGATGATGGACAGAGCATCCGCGCCCATCTCCTCGGCGCGCTTGCTCATGCGGATGGTCTCGGCGGTGGTGATGCAGCCAGTACCGGCGTAGACGGGGACGCGGCCCTTCACCTGATCGATGACGGTGGCGAGGATCTCTTCCTTTTCTTTCAAAGAGAGGGCATATGCCTCGCCGTTGGTGCCCAGAGGGAACATACCGTGGACGCCGCCTGCCAGCAGACGCTCGACCTGCTGCCGCAGAGCCTCGTGGTTGACGGTCTGTTCGGGGTCATTGTTCATGGGGGTGATCACCGGGGGGATAATGCCTCTGATCTCACTGGTCTTCATAGCGTGTTCTCCTTTTCTCTTACATGATCTCCTGATACAGCTTGCGGGCGTCGTCGGGGGTAACGGGGCGCATATTGTTCACCAGCAGGCGCTGCACCTGCATTCCGGACTCGACCAGACCCTCAAGGTCCTCTGCGGGGACGCCGAACTCCTTCAGACTGGTGGGGATGTCCAGATGCTTGACGATGGACTCAAGGCGGGCGATCATCCATGCGGCCTTCTCCTCCACAGTGGTGCAGGTCTTGTCCTCGTGGCAGCAGCGGTCATATGCCGCAGCCAGACGCTCTTTGACGGCGGGATGCTCACTGTTGAACCGCATGACGGGGGCCAGCAGGATGGCGTTGGACACGCCGTGTGCGATGTGGTACTTGCCGCCCAGAGGATAGCTCAGGGCGTGGACAGCGGTGGTGCCGGAGGCGGTGATGGCCAGACCGCCGTAGTAGGCTGCGATCTGCATCCGGTTCTTCTCTGCCATGGCCTCGGGGTCGTCGCAGGCCTTCTCGATGTTGTTCAGGATGAGGTCAAGGCCTTCCAGAGCGTAGAGGTCACTGAAGGGATTGGCCTTGTTGCTGGTAAAGCACTCGATGCAATGGGCCAGAGCATCGACACCGGTGGCCGCTGCGATCTTGCGGGGCAGGTTCTTGATCATGCGGGCGTCGAGGATGACGTAGTCGGCGATCATATTCTCGTTGACGATGCCCACCTTCAGCTCCTTCTCGGGGACGGCGACGATGGCGTTGGGGGTGACTTCCGCGCCGGTGCCGGCGGTGGTGGGGATAAGGACGATGGGCACGCACTTCTGGGCCATACCGGGGGCATCCAGCAGCTCCTTGACGCCGTAGTCGTCCGTCACCAGCACGCTGGCCAGCTTGGCGGCATCCATGACCGAGCCGCCGCCGCAGGCCACGATGAGATCCGCACCGGAAGCCTTGAACTCATCCACCAGCTTCTGGACTGCCATATAGCTGGGTTCGGGGGGCAGCTCGTCCAGAACATAGTACTCTGCGCCGGAGGCCTTCACAGCCTCCTCGGGCAGGGCAAACAGACCCGCGCCCTCGATGCCCTTATCGGTGAACATCGCCACCTTTTTTGCACCGCGTGCCTTGATGATGGCGGTGATGTTCTCCATTGCATTCTCGCCGCCGTAAACTGCGTGCGGCATCTTCAGGTTGTACTGAGTCAGCATAACAAATTTCCTCCTTCAAAAAATCAACGGGTCTGAGCGGCGGTGGGGTTGTACAGCCCCACCGTCTCGCGCTTCGCGCCCATGACATCTTCTTCACGGAAGCGGATGTATTTGATGCCCTGACGGGTGCGGGCCGCATAAGTCAGGTGCATGGCACCATCGCGACTCTGCATCAGGTAGGGATACTCGTACTGCTTGTTATTGGTCTTATTCTCGTCCCCCATGAAGCCCTCGCCGCGCTCCATCCAGCGGATCATCGGGAAGGTCTTGCCGCCGTCCTCAGAGAGGGCCACAGCCACCGGGCAGCGCAGGCCGGGCCATGCGGCCTTGCCGGGCACAGGGTTCGGGGTGCAGGTGGGGTTGT
Organism: Faecalibacterium sp.; assembly: GCF_052358865.1. Taxonomy (NCBI): domain Bacteria; kingdom Bacillati; phylum Bacillota; class Clostridia; order Eubacteriales; family Oscillospiraceae; genus Faecalibacterium; species Faecalibacterium sp. Next base: position 37,502 of record NZ_DAWCVJ010000008.1, on the reverse strand, counting down.
AGGCGATCGCAATACGTCCGCTCTGCAGCTTGAGAGCGCTGATGCTGGAATTGTTGTTGGGCAGCGGAGTAGCCGTCGGCTCGCTCCACGTCTCGCCCCAGTCGAAGGACTCGCTGCGGTGAATGCGGTAGGCCTCGCGGTTGCGCATGAAAGCCACCAGATGGCCCGGCTCAAGCTCTACGACGTTGGCATGGACATGACCATTGCTCTTCGGCATCATGACCATATGCCAGGTCTTGCCCTCGTCGTCCGAAATGCGGAAAGCAGTGGGGTCGCCGGACAGACCCTCAGCCGAGTCGGTGCAGAGCCAGTTGGCGAAGATCCAGCGGCCATTGCTCAGCACCTGAATGGGCTGGCGGCAGAAGGTGCCCTCCTCGGGGAAGATCGTCTCATAGGGTCCCCACGTCTTGCCGCCGTCGGTGCTTTTCTGGCAGCGGACGACCGCTGTGTACTGCATATTGTCCTTGCCGGCCTGTCGGTCGAGCTGTGCAGTATACATGGCCCACACCGCGTTGTCCGGGCCGTAAAACAGCGAGGGGTTCTGCTCGCTGCGGGTGGGGTCGCCAGAGATGTCCACCGGCGGGAGCCACTGGGCACCGTCCTTGGGCAGGACAGAGCAGATGATGCGGATGTCTGCGCTGCCCTCATAAGTACCGGCGAACCAGCAGCACAGCAGCGTGCCGTCGGGCAGCTCTACCATGGCAGGTGCATGGGCGGTGGGATAGCCGCCGGTGGGCAGCAGGGCTTCCAGCGTACCCATCTCTTCGTTTTCGTAGATCGTGCCGTCCCAAGTCAGGCCGGGAAGTTTTTTATATGTCATAGTATCCTCCAAAAATCAATCGTCCTATCGCAATTTTAAAAAGCAATGCCTATCAAACCGGCATGTTTGCGATATGCAGTTTGCGGATGTTGCTTGTGCATTAAAAACGCAAACTGCTATAAATTTACTCCGCTGCAATGCGGTCTGCAAGGTCGAGCAGCAGCCTCTCGTGGCCGAAGCCGCCCGACTTGGTGATGACGTAGCGGGTGCAGCCCCGGTAGGTAAAGCGGGCCAGAACGACTCCCTTTTCCATCTCGCACACCGGCTCAAGCTCCTTGATGCCCACGCAGTTCATGCATTGCAGCAGCGTGTCGCCGCCGGTGAGCAGCAGAGTGCCCAGCTCCGGGCTGGTGAACAGTGCGCCCAGCATATGGCCGATGCTGCTGGCGATGCCTACCCGCAGGCCCTCGAGGTCGAGGCCCCGGGCGGCGGCGTAATCCGCCGTGGGCTGGTTGCCGCCCTCATCGTTGGTCTCAATGATGCAGCGGGGGTTGTCCGCCAGCATCCTGTCGATGTCCCGCAGGGCCTGCCTGCCGTTTTCGCTCTCCCAGTAGCCGGGGTCCAGCTTCTGGCGGGGGGTCAGACGCAGGCGGGAGAAGCCGTTCTGCTCGGCCACATCCAGCTGGCGCAGGGTGATGGAGTTCACGCTGCCGCAGACCACCAGCAGCCGGGCGTCCAGCTTCGGCACAGCGACCGCCCTGCGCCCCTCCATCTTCATCAGATCAGGCAGCAGGGCTGCAAAGCCGGCGCAGCCGGCCATCAGGCGGGGCCGGCCCTCCCGGAACAGGGCGCGGCCGGTGGAGGCAAGGTCGTCAAGACTCCCGGCGTCAAAGACCAGAATACCCTCCTGCTGCGGGATGCTTTCGCCCTCTTTCAGGGCAGGAAAACTGGCCGTGGGCAGGTCGGTCTGTTCTTGGATGAGTTCCGTCACTCTGGCGTGACGCACCGGCTCGAAGGGGTCGATGCCGAAGGGGCTTTCGGTCACAGGCACACCGCTGATATAATGTACGCCGCCGCGGGTCACCCGGTCGATCTGGGGAAAAGCCGGCAGGAACGGCAGCTGGCGCTCCCCGCTGGTCTTGAGCAGGGCCGAAAGCTCCGCGCCGATATTTCCGCGCAGGGCGGAATCCGTCTTTTTATAGATGCTCAAGACGCCCGCGCTCATGGCCTCCCGCGTCAGTTTTGCAACGACCGCATAGGCATCTGCGGCCGGCAGATGGCGCGTCTCGGTATCCACCACCAGTACGGAGGCGTCATTGGCTGCGAGATCTACCTGCTCGCCGACCACCACGCGGGTCGGGATGCCGCAGGCGGCAAACTGGACTCCGGTGTCCAGTGCCCCCGTAAAGTCATCTGCAAGGATCAGCAGAAGCAGCATAAGGTTGCTCCTCCTCTCATGATTTATTCTCTTGCTATCATTATGCCTCATTTTGACAGGGTGCGCATGGAAATCAGCGCCTTTTTTCGTTTTAATTTGAAACGCCGCTCAAGTTTTTTTGTTTTGCGCCCACAAAGCGTTCCAAAAGAGAACGCTTTAAGTTTGCTTTTCTGGGGCTTTCCTGTTAGAATAGTAGCAAATATGAACGGAGGGATCTGCTGTGATCGAGACTCATACCCGCATTCTGGGCATCGCCCCTTACGACGGAATGCGCACTGCGATGGAGCAGGCAGCGCAGGCCTACCCCAATGTTGAGATGGACATCTACACCGGCGACTTGGAAGACGGACAGGCCATCGTGCAGCAGATGCAGCCCAATTCCTACGACTGCATCATCTCCCGCGGCGGCACGGCCGCCCTCATCCGTCAGGTGACAGACCTGCCGGTGGTGGACATCCACATCTCGGTGTACGACGTGCTGCGCACCATGAAGCTGGCCGAGAACTACTCGAGCCTCTACGCCATCGTGGGCTTCCCCTCCATCACCGAGCCGGCCCACACCCTGTGCAGCCTGTTGGACTTCAACCTCGACATCCTGACCGTCCACAACGCCGACGAGGTGCGCCACACGCTGGAACGGCTGCAGCAGGGCGGCTACCGGATGGTGGTCTGCGATATGGTCACCCACACCATCGCCCGGGAGATGGGTTTCGACGCCTTCCTCATCACCTCCGGCGTCGAGAGCCTTCACGCCGCCATCGATCAGGCCGTCAGCATCAGCGCGTGGTTCGGCGAGCTGCGGCAGGAGAACCTCTTCCTGCGCAGCATTACACAGGGGCAGAATGGCCGAGTCATCGTCATGGAGTCCAGCGGCGACCTCTTCTACAGCAGCATCTCCGAGGTCCCGCCTGAGCTGAGCAATGTCCTGCGCTCCCACATCCGGGACATCCCAGCCAGCGGCAACCTCCGCTTTTACTATACCGAGCGGGATCAGCTCTACAGCATCACCGCCCAGCAGCTGCTGATGAACAACATCCAGCGCTGCCTGTTCTACTGCGTCCCGTCCCGCATCCCCCTCCATTCCAGCCGCCCCGGCCTGCGGACGCTGAACAAGGGCGAATGTGAGTACCTCTTTGCCAACAGCTTTTACAGCCTGAGCGGTGCGATGGGCACACAGGCGGCGGAGATCCGCTCCCTCGCCCTTCTGCGCCAGCCGGTCTTCATCTACGGCGAGCCGGGCACCGGCAAGGAGCAGATCGCGCGGTATCTCTACCTGCACAGCGCCCTTGCGAACCACCCCTTCATCGTGGTCAACTGTGCCCTGCTGAACGAAAAATCGTGGGATTTCCTGCTCAATCACTACAACTCCCCCCTCAGCGCCACCGGAAATACCATCTACTTCCAGAATTTCGAGGTCATCCCGCCCCAGTGGAGCGCCGAGCTTCTGGCTGCCATCGAGGAGACGGGCCTTGCCCGCCGGGTGCGCCTCATCTTCTCCTGCTCCACCGCAGACGGCGCATCGGTGCCGGAGGTACTGCGGCGGTTCAGCGAGCGTCTCGGTTCGGTGTCCCTTCCCCTCCCCTCCCTGCGCAGCCGCTCGGACGAGATTCCTTCCCTGTCCAGCCTCTACCTGAACAGCCTGAACCTTGAGCTGGGCAAGCAGCTTTCCGGCTTTGAGCCGCGGGCCATCGAGATGCTTCGTCAGTATCCGTGGCCCAACAACTACACCCAGTTCAAGAACGTCCTCCGCGCCCTTGCCGTCCTGTCGGACGGCCCCTACATCCGGGCCGGGACGGTGGCCGACCTGCTCTCCAAGGAGCGAACTCTGCGGACCGTGCCGCAGGTCGCCTCTGCCCGCAAGCCCAGCGGGCAGACCCTCGAAGAGGTCATCATCGACGTCGTACAGCAGACCGTCGCCGCCCACGGCGGCAACCGCGCCGCCGCCGCCCGCCAGCTGGGCATCAGCCGCACGACCCTCTGGCGCTATATGGAAAAGATCGAGCAGCGGCAGCAGACCCCCGAAAAAGAGTCCTGAAGCGCACAAAAAGCACCGGCTTTCTCACGAAAACCGGTGCTTTTTCTCATGGTTCTATTCTACGCCCGCGCAGGCAGAGGAAGAGCGCCTCAGCTGCGGTACTCGGCGGGCAGCTGGTCCATGCTCTGCCACTTGGCTATGGCCTCGTCCAGCTTCATGCCCTTGGCCACCGCGTCGCGGCGGCAGGCGTTGACGGCCTGGATCTCCTTCATCTTTTCGCCGGTCAGGGTGTAGCCCTTCATGGCGATGAGGGTGGCGGCCCAAGCCACCATCGGGATGATGCAGAACAGCACGATGACCACCCAGTTCATGCCGGGGGTGTAGGGGTCGTACTGGGTGGGCAGGCTTTCGAGGCCGATGAAGCTCACCGCGATGCCCACGACGGTAGCGGACAGGCTGGACACCAGCTTGTCCACGAGGCTGAACAGGGTACCCATGATGCCGGGGATGTAGTTGCCGCTGCGGTAGGTCTCATAGTCCGAGCAGTCGGCGACCATCGGGATGGGCATATCGGCGGTGGCGTAGTATGCGCCGTAGCCGATGCCGAAGAAGGCGATGAAGAGGATGGTGTACAGGTTGATGGACAGGCCGTTCTCTCCCATGATGGACAGGGTGAAGGCGTCGCTGCGGCCCCAGAGCAGCAGCAGGACCAGCACGCCGATGTAGCAGATAAATGCCACGCTGACGTACTTCATCAGGCTGGCCTTCTGGCCCTCCTTCTGGCTGGTGCGGACGGTGAGCAGGAAGAAGGGCACGCTGAAGACATAGCCCAGCACCATCATGGGCAGGTAGAGGCCGTCGTAGTTGCCCATCATGCAGCCGTACAGCATACAGAGGACGGTGGTGTTGGTGGCGATGGAGAGGGCCAGCTTGCAGCCGGCACCCGCCACCATCAGGCGCTGCATGGGGTTGTTGTTCTTGATGATCTGAACGTACTCGTGGAGCTTGACCTTTTCGCTGGCCTCGCCGCCGATGCCGAAGTACTTGGGCTGGTCCTTCTCCCAGATGCCGATGATGGCCAGAATGGTGAGCAGGATGGAGATGACGATGCCCACAGGGGCCAGTGTGCGGAAGAAGCCTGCGGAGGCGTAGCCGCCCTCATAGTTCTTAGCGAGGATGGGGGCGAAGAACTGCATCGCGCCCATGCCCAGCAGGCTGCCCACGGTGTTGAAGATGGTAAAGAGGGGGCGCTGCTTGGGGTCGTTGGTCAGGACGGTCTGGCCGGAGCGGGTGCAGCTGGTCTGGAAGGTATAGCCGATGACCCAGACCGCATACAGGGCCACAAAGGCGGCGTAGCGCAGGCCCATCGAGCTGGCGGGGATGAGGGGGGTCAGACAGTACAGCACGAGGATGCTGGCCGCCATGATAAGGTTGCCGATGACCATGAAGGGCCGGAACTTGCCAAATCTGCCGTTGGTGCGGTCCATCAACGCGCCGATGATGGGGTCGGTAATGGCGTCGAACAGGCGCATTCCCGTGACCATGACCGATGCGAAGATCATGGACAGGGCCAGCACCTTACTGCCGAAGGTAGCGATGTAGGAAAGCACCAGCACATAGTACACGTTCGTCGCGCCGTTGTTCAGCGGGAACAGCACCAGCTGGTAGGTCTTGGCGCGGTTCAGGCCCGACGCCTTTGCGGTTTGTTCACCCATTTGCGGTGTCTCCTTTTTTACAGAAAACGGCAGCCTGCCCGCCGATTTTGGGGGACAGGCTGCCGTTGGTCTTAACAGTTGCGGAACTCTGCGGGGGAATTACTTCTGGTTCGCTGCGGGAGCGGTATCGACCATACCCTTCTTGGCCTTGGACAGCTGCCATGCGCACAGGATGGTCAGGACGGCCATCACTGCGATGAGCGCATAGATGGCAGTCTGCCACCACGGGGTGACGGTCTTCAGGGTATCGGTGGAAGACCAGCCGTTCATGGCGTTGGAGTTAACCACGGTGTAGAGGATGTGGTGCATAGCGTTGCGCATCTGAGTGACGATGTAGGCATCGTTCTCATAGTTTGCAGCCTTGGTGGTGTGGATCTTGGGCATCGGGCTGTCCCAGATGTCGGAGCCGGCGATCAGGCCGTCCACCAGATCCATGTACTGGCTGGAGCCGGAGAAGTCGGTGATGCACATGCCGCGCATCCCCAGCTCGCCGCGCAGGTAGCCGGTCAGCAGGTTGGCGTTCGTGCCACACCAAGTAGCGCCCCAGCGGTTGAAGCCGGTCATGACACACCAAGCCCCACCGTCGGTGATGGCCTTGTCGGCGACTTCCAGATAGATCTCACGGGCGGTCTGCTCGTTGAGCCAGGTGTTGACGCCGCGGCGGCTGGTCTCGGAGTCGTTCAGGGCCACGTGCTTCAGGTAGACGTAGACGCCCTTGGACTGGATGCCCTGCACCTCAGCAGCGCAGATGGTGCCGGCCACGAACGGATCCTCGGAGTAGTACTCGAAGTTACGGCCGGAGTAAGCGGTGCGGTGCATATTGATGCCGGGGCCGTACAGGCCGGAGTAGCCCATGGCAAGGCAGTCCTCGCCGATGCAGCGGCCGACCTCGTTGATGAGGTCCGTGTTGAAGGTTGCGGCCATGACGTCCTCGGAGGTGTAGCACATTGCAGATGCACCGCCGGTCAGGGCAGCGGTCAGACCCTGCGGGCCGTTCTCGTCCTTGGTGGCCGTCTTGCCGATGGAGGCAGCAGCTGCGGTGTTGTGGAAGCCGAGGGTGATGGTCTGGACCATCTCGCTGTAGGTCAGCTGGTCGAGCAGGGTATCCCACTCGGGATCGTCGAAGCTCTTGCCGATCATGGAAGCGAGGGTCAGGCCGTTCTTTGCGCCCAGAGTGGGCATCTCGACGCTGTTGGCCTCAGAGCCGTCGTACTGGGTGAAAGCGAGGCTTGCAGCCAGATGCTCGTTGGCGGTCAGCTGTGCAGGAGCGGTGGGGAAGGTGCCGGTCCAGTCAGAGCGGCTCATCCAAGTGACACTGCCGGGAGCGTCGTTGCTCTTGTTGGGGTCGGACTCGTCAAACAGGTTGGTGATGGCAGTGCCGTTTGCGCTGGTGGCGAAGGTGGTGGTGTCAAGGGTGTCGTTGGTCCACTTCCAGACCAGAGACTCGTCGCCGTTCTCGGTCATGCGGCCGTTGGTGTTCTCGACGGTGTAGCCCTTGGCAGCCAGAATGTTGTTGACTGCGTTGTGGGAGTCGGTGGCAGCAGTGAAGTAGTAGTCACCGGCGTCCACGATGTAGGTCTTGGCGTTGTTTGCGTCGTAGGTGCGCAGCTCGCTCTTCGGGACAGTGATGGTCACATCCTCCGAAGCGCCGGGAGCCAGCACATCGGTCTTTGCAAAGCCGCACAGCTCTGCAGCGGCCTTCTCGATGCCGTTGGCCTTGTCGTAAGCGGTGTAGGGAGACTGGAAGTAGATCTGGACGGTCTCCTTGCCGGAGAAGGTCTTGCCGGTGTTGGTGACCTTCAGGGTGACGGTGAAGGCATCGTCAGACTCGGTCACATTGAAGTTGGAGTATGCGAAGGTGGTGTAGCTGTCGCCGTAGCCGAAGGGGTAAGCAACAGTGGTCGCCCAGTTGTAGTCGCCGGCCTTGGCGGTGCCCATGACGACGTCCTCGTAACGGGTCTCGAAGTAGCGGTAGCCCAGATAGATGCCTTCCTGATAGACGCTGTACATACCCTGCACGTCAGCACCCTCGGTCAGCAGGTTGTACTCTGCTGCGTTGGGGTAAGCCTGGGTGTAGAAGTTGTACATGGCGGGGTTGGCCATGTTGTCGTACAGGTAGGTATCGACCAGAGAGCCGGAGGGGGTGACAGCGCCGGAGAGCAGCTGGCCCACACCGTTGATGCCGGTCTGGCCCACGTCACCGATCCACATTGCAGCGTCGATGCCGTAGTCCTCACCGCAGATCGCGGGGTTGAGGAAGTCCAGCTCGATGGCGTTGGAGCTGTTGATCAGGACGATGATGTTCTTAAAGGTGCCGTTGTCTTTCAGAGCCTTCAGGTTCTGGAGCAGCTCGATCTCCTCAGCGGACAGGGCGAGGTAGTTGCCGTCACCCTCCTGACCGGAGATCCAGCTGTCGCTCGTGCCGTTGGCACCGCTGGGGAGGTCTGCGCCCTCGCCGCCGGAGCGGGAGAGGACCACGATGGCAGCGTCGCCGTACTCGGCAAAGCTGCTCTCAGCGCTGGACAGAGCGCTCCAAGGAGCCTCGTTGACCGCATACTGGGTGTTGGCTTCCAGCGTATCAGAGATGGAAGCAGGGGTCATGCGGCTGTACTTGCTCATCATGCTGTCGGACTTGTACAGGTCCCACAGGGTCTGGTTGATGGTGATGCCCTGAGCCTCCAGAGCATCCTTCAGGCTGGGGGCCTTGCTGGTATCGACCGAGCCGGAACCGGTGCCGCCGTACATCAGGTCCACGGAACCGTGGCCGAACAGGCTGACCTTAGCGCCGCTTGCCAGAGGCAGGGCGTTGTTCTCGTTCTTCAGCAGGGCAGCGCCCTCGGCCTCGACCGTCGCGCACAGTTCGGCCTCGTAAGCCTCGCGCTCCTCATCGGAAGCAAAGCCCTTCTTGAAGTATTCGGTATCTCCGGTGGTTTCGCCCTTGATGATCTTGTAGGTAGATGCATTCAGGGCGACGTTGAGGGTGGTAGCGTACTGGTTTGCGATGATGTTGCCCACGATGGCAGCGACGGTCAGGATGGCCGTCAGACCGGTGAGAACAGACCACAGCCGTACTTTCGGTTTGGTGTTTTTCACGGATTCTCCTCCTTATTTTCTATACAACAACCGCCAACCGGCGGAATGTTTCACGGAACATTATCAGACCCAGTTCGCGCTCTTGGATTTGGTCTTGACCAGCTTGTAGCTGGGGTTCGGGGTGTCCACATGGCGGAAGGACGCGGTATCGATGGAGTCCCCGGCCACGGCCTTGACCTCGATGCTGCCGGTAAGCGGCACACGGAACTGGAAGACGTGCTCGCCCGTCTGCTCCGAGAGCTTCTTCCCGTTGCAGTAGAGGGCGACGGACTTCTGGTTGGAATAGACCTTGACCTCGATCTCGCTCTCGGTGCGGTCGGTGAACCGCTTGGAGCAGATGTGGACGAAATTCTCTTCGCTCCACCATGCTTTATAAAGGTAGAAGCTGTCCTTCTTGGTCTTCCGGTCGAAGGTGACGAGGCCCTTGTGGTTCATGCCCGGCTCACCGCCCTGATCGCGGGCGTCGGCTGCAAAGTCGAACATATTCCAGACGTGGGTAGCCCACATCCACTTATGCCGGTCGAAGCAGCGGAGCATATATTCGTGGTAGACAGCCTGATACTCCTCGGTGTGATCGCCGCGGCGGGGCTTCGCGCTGTGGAGGTTTGGCATACCCTCGGCACCGTACTCGGAGAAGCCCAGCGGACGGTTGGGGTAGACCAGATGGAAGAAGTCCATCCACAGGTCGTTCAGGAACAGGCCCGGCACATACCAGCCGAGGTAGAGGTTCCAGCTGACGAGGTCGGTGATGTGGGCCACCGGGTTGAAGGGGCCGCACATGGCATAGCAGGCCAGCGTGGTCAGGCGGGTGGGGTCCATCTTGTGGCACAGGTCGTTCAGCTCCCGGTGATTGTCGAGCATATCGGCCTTGTCCTTGGTGGAGATGGTGATCTCATTGGAGACGCCCCAGCAGACGATGCAGGGGTGGTTGTAGTTCTGGCAGATCAGCTCTTTCATCTGGCTGATGGTGTTGGCACGGCCATTGGGCAGATGCTCGGAAATATAGGGAATCTCCGCCCAGACCACCATGCCGTACTGGTCACAGAGGTCGTAGAAATACTGGTCGTGCTGGTAGTGAGCCAGACGGACGGTGTTCGCGCCCAGCTCCCGGATGAGGGCCATATCCTCGTCGTGCATCGCGCGGGTGATGGCGTTGCCTACGCCCTTGCGGTCCTGATGGCGGGAGACGCCGTGGAGCGGGTAGGGCCGGCCATTGAGGAAGAAGCCGTTCTTGGCGTCCACCGAGAAGGTGCGCAGGCCCACGCGGGTGGACACCTCATCCACCACCCTGCCGTCCCGGCTCAGGCGGACGACGCAGGTGTAGAGGTAGGGGTCCTTCACACCGTCCCAGAGGTGGGGCGTCTCGAGGTGGAGCTTGGCGTCTGCTCCCTCGGCGGTGGCGACAATGTTTCCGGCCGCATCCAGCAGCTCAACGGAGAGGACGCCCTCGCCCTCGACGAGGGTCTCGACCCGGATGTCGGCCTTGCCGTCCTTGAGGGCCGGGGTGATCTTCACGCCGGTGTCGCCGAAGTGGCCCAGCGCGATGTGGTCTTTCGGGACCACCATCAGGCTGACGTCGCGGTAGATGCCGCCGTAGAAGGTGAAGTCGGCCTTCTGGGGGTAGATGCGGTCGTTGATGCTGTTGTCCACCTCGACGGTGAGGCGGTTATCTTTTTCCAGCAGCTCAGAGATGTGGACACGGAAGGTGGAGTAGCCGCCGTCGTGGGTGCAGATGGTCCTGCCGTTCAGCAGGACCTTAGCGCTGGAGTTGACGCCCTCGAACTGGAGCCAGACCTGCTGCGAAGCTGTGTCGAACGCCGGAGCGGCGAAGGTGGTGCTGTAGGTGCAGGTGCCGCGCCAGTAGTCGTTGCCGCCGTCCTGACCGTCCTTCGCGTTCCATGTGTGGGGCAGCACGACGGCTGCCGTGGAGCCGTCCGGCCCGGTGAACTGCCAGTTCTGCATAAGCTTGGCAATGCTTCGCATTCGTTTTCCTCCCGTGTGTATCGTGGTGTTTTCTCTGTTGTGCGGTCGTTTTTTGATTTCGCTATTATTTTATCAAAGACTTTTTCTTTCGCAAGAGCGTTGCGATAATCGGTCGGATGGCGGGGATATTCGGTTTTGCGCCGCCAAATCAAAACTAATATATTTGTGCATCTCTCACAAATAGATGGATACAACAAGAAAAATGCAAAAAGAAAAGAGACCGTCCCACATTTATTTTGTGAGACGGTCTTAAACCTCTTCGTTATGCCTGCGGCGTGGGGCAGGCTCTCCCTCATACAACCTCTCAGTCTGCTTCGCAGACAGCTCCCCTTGTAGGGGAGCCTCTGGCGAAGAGACGAAGCTTTGCGGAATGCCAAGGCCTCTCCTCGATAGGAGAGGTGGCAGCGCGTCAGCGCTGACGGAGAGGTTACTTCCCCTGCGGAAAAATGATCTTCACCGCAAAGAAGCCGTTCTGGCTCTCGGTGGTCAGAGTCCCTTTATATTTCTGGACGATGCGGTTTGTCACTTTGACGGCGTAGTGGGTGGCGCGGGTGTCGGCGGCCTCCGGCAGACGGTCGGGGCTGATGACGTTCACTACCACGAAGCTCTGACGGGTGCAGACCAGCAGGTCGATGCAGCGGCGCTCCGGCTCGGGCACCTGCACGGCGCTCTCGATGGCGTGGTCGAGCATATTGGCAAAGAGGGCGTAGAGGTCGCCGGCCTCAAAAAAGCCCAGACAGCTGCCGTCCGTCACCGCATTGAGCTGGATGCGGCGGGATTCGCAGAGCAGCGATTTTTCGGTGAGCACCACGTCCAGCACCTCGTTGCCGGTGTTGCGGCTGGCGTCGTAGAGCTGTGCCGCCTTCTCGGCCTCGTCGATGTGGGCCTTCAGCTCCGGGTCGGGCGGGTCGGACGCCGCGCCCGACATCTGGCGGAGGGCGGCGATCTGAAGCTTCAGCTCATGGCAGCGCTTGTTGATGATCTGGACGTTCTGCCGCGCCACCTGATACTGCTCCCGCTGGCGCTCATATAAAAGGTTGAGGGTGTCCATCTCCTTCTGCATGGCCGACTTCTTGAACACCTCGGTCTGAAAGTAGAGCAGGGTCAGGAAGTAGAACTGTCCGATGAGCACCGTGCCCGCAAGGCTGGCGGGCATCTCGAACATCTCTCTGCTGCTCAGCAGCGCAGCTTGGAACATGAAGAGGATGCCGATGAAAAAGGCGCTGGTCAGCTGGCGCGGGCCGATGTGGTACTCTCCTTTATAAGACATCTTCCGGGAGAGGGCGTTACAGATGACGAAATAAAAGACCGCACCTGTGGTGAGCTGGGCCAGCCGGACCGGAAGCCCATCGATGTTGAGGGGGGTGCCACGGCACTCAAAGAACACCTCCGCCAGCCGCCAGCCCTCATAGGCCGTCTGGGAGGTAAGCAGGCTCCACACCGCGCAGTAGAGTGCCCCCTTCCGGTCGATCTCGACGCAGGCGTAGATCATCATGCCCAACAGGACGAAGAAGGACACATAGAGCGCCAGCAGCGAGAATTGAAGCTCGTGGAGGTTGGTGCTCTGGGCCGAAGGATCCAGCACACAGGTCAGGCCCATCAGCGGCAGCAGCATCCCCAGTGCACGGAGGCGGAAGCCGGGCCGGCGTTTGAGCGGCAGACAGAAGGCCAGCGCCGCACCCCAGCGCAGCAGCGCCCGGAAGATGACATGGTGGAAAACGATGCTCACAGCACACCTCCGATGTAGGACGCCACCGCCGTGAGGAAGGCCGCGCGCTGGCGGCGGCTGATCTCCAAGCGGTCGGTGTTGACGTGGACGAAGTCGTTCTCCACGGCCTTGACGTATTGCAGGTTGACCAGATAGCACTGGTTGCAGCGGGAGAAATGGTACTGTGCCAGCTGCTTTTCGGCGCTGGCGAGGCTGGCCCGGACCGAGAACTCCCCTTTTGCGGTGTGATACCAGAGCAGCCGGTCACGGGTCTCCAGATAATAGATGTCGTTGGTGGAGAGCACCTGCATTCCGCCGCCTGCCAGCTGCAGAACGACCTGCCCGCCCCGGCGGCGCTCCACCCGCTGGACGGCCCGGGAGAGCTTGGTGCAGAACTGGTAGTAGTTCACCGGCTTGAGCACATAGTCCAGCGCATCCACCTCATAGCCCTTGATGGCGTACTGCGCCATGTTGGTCACGAACACCAGCACGGCGTCCCCGTCCACGGCCCGTATCTTTTCCGCCGCGCCGAAGCCGTCCAGCCCCGGCATCTCCACATCCATAAAGATGATGTCCCAGCCCGGCTCGTAATGGGCCGCGATGACCGCCCCGTCCTCGATGGGCACGGCCTCCACCTGCAGGCTGTTTTCGGCGGCGTACTTCCGGATGAACCGGCACAGCTCATCCCGCACCTCCTGCTGGTCTTCGACAACCGCGATCTTCAGCATCCCGCAGCCTCCTTTTCCCCGTTCCGACTCATTTTTATCGCAATTTTCAAAAATAGTGCCTATCAAAACGGCATATTTGCGATATGCAGTTTGCGGATGTTGCTTGTGCATTCAAAACGCAAACTGCTATTCACTACTTTTTATTGAAACATACTTTCGGGCGAAATGCAACGGAGAAGACGCAAAAATCCCCCGGCTTCTGAAAACAGAGACCGGGGGCTTGTCATGCAATGGTAGCGCAGCTGCGTTTTTATTAGCCGCCCAGAACAGCGGGCAGGAATTCCGCCAATCCGGGGATAGTGAAGGTCAGAATCGCCATGAGTGCCACCGTGCCGATGACGTACAGCGTATCGGGAAAGGCCTCGTCCACCTTCATGCCCAGCACACGGCAGGAGGTAAACAGGTTGACCGACAGCGGCGGGGTCAGGCTGCCGACCATCAGGGTCATCAGCAGGGCGATGCCGAAGTGGAGCGGAGTCAGGCCGACCGATACCGCGATGGGCAACAGGATGGGGGTGGTCAGGATGATGATGCAGACTGTCTCCATGAACATACCAAGGATCATCAGCAGCAGGAAGATGAAGGCGAGGATAAGGAACTTGGAGTCGGTGATGCTCATCAGCCAGCTTGCAAACATCTGGGGCACCTTCTGAGTGGACATGAGCCAGCCGAAGGGAGAAGCGACGGAGATGATGAGCATGATGACGCCGGTGGAAACGACAGCGTCAGCAGACACCTTGAAGAAGTCCTTCAGGGTCAGCTCGCGGTAGACGAACACGGCGAGGAACAGCGCGTAGACCACAGCCACAACAGCGGCCTCGGTAGCGGTGCACAGACCGGAAAAGACGCCGCCCAGAATGGCCACGGGCATCAGCAGGGGCAGCAGAGCATCCAGAATGATCTTCATGCGCTCATTGACGGTGTAGTCGTGGGGGTCCTTGTTCTCCTTCTTCTGCCGACGGACAGCGAAGAAGCTATTCAGGGCGATGAGGGCGATGATGGTCAACAGGCCGGGGGCCACGCCGCCGAGGAACATATCGCCCACGGAGACGCTGGCCGACTGGGCGTAGACCACCATGACGATGCTGGGCGGGATGATGCAGGCCATCGTGCCGCCGGCTGCGATAAGGCCGGCCGTCAGGCCCTTGGGATACCCCTCCTCCAGCATGGAGGGGCCGATGATCTTGCCGATGGCGGCAGCAGAGGCGACACCGGAACCGGAAACGGCACCGAAGAAGCCGCAGGCAGCCATAGCCGTTGCACCCAGACCACCGGGGAATTTACGAAGCAGCATATTCGCCAGCTTTATCAATCGCGGTGTACTGCCGTAGACCATCAAGGCACCGGCAAAGATGAACATGGGCATCGCCAGCATGTTAAAGCTCTTTGCGCCGCTGACCATGCGCTGCAGCAGAATGTCCATCGAGGGGCCGCCGTTGACGTAGAGCAGAGTCATGCAGCTGATGCCGATGGAGAATGCGACCGGCACGCCGATGAGGAGGCAGACCGCCAGCGCAACAAACATCAGGATCAATCCAGTATTCATCGATTCAATTCCTCCTCTTCCTTAGAGGTATCCCTGCCCATCAGCTTCATCAGGTGCAGGATGGCCCAAACCACATAGAAGACGATCATCAGCACGCAGCCCAGCAGGATGGCCAGATAATTGATACCCTGAGGCAGACGGAGGGCGGGGGTCTGCATGGACCAGCTGGTCAGCATCTGCTTATAGGCAATGGTGGACACGATGACAAGGAACACGATGCAGATGACGTCGTCGAGCAGTTCGAAAGCGTTATGCACCGGGGTCGGGAGCTTGCGGATAAAGAAATCGATGCGGGTATTGCCGTTGTTGATGGTAGCCATTGCCGCGCCCAGATAGGTGATGAAAACCATCGCCATGCTGGCCACTTCCTCCACCCAAGTAAATGAGTGGTCAAAGAAGTTGCGGTTGATGACCTGCATGAACACGATGACCACCAGCAGGCAGATGGAGACGCAGCTAATTAGTCGCAGCAGGAATTTGATGGTATCGAGAAGCTTCTTTGCCAAAGTCTATTCCTTCCTTTCTCTCGGAGGCCGACAGGCTCTTATCTTTACTTATTAAAAGAGGTGGCCAAGTCGATCCAGCTCTGGCCGTCGGCGTACTGAGAGGCGTAATCGGCCCACACGCCGTCCATTCTGGCCTGGAAGGCGGCCTTATCGACCTCGTTGACCTCCATGCCTGCTTCCTTCAGCAGGTCGAGGTACTTGTTTTCATCGTTCTCTTCCAGATCGATCTCACGGGCGTTCTTGGCCTCTTCCATCAAGATTTCCTGATACTCGGTGGGCAGGCTGTTGAACCAGTCCATATTGCAGACGAAAGGAGCGGCGTCATACATATGGCCGGTGAGGGACAGGTATTTCTGCACGTCCTGAAGAGAAGAAGAGTAGATGTTGGACAGCGGGTTCTCCTGGCCATCGATGGTGCCGTTCTGCAGGCCGGTGTAAACATCAGAGAAGGCCATGATGACGATGGAAGCGTCCAGTGCGTCGTACATGGCGACCTTCATGCTGTTCTCGTTGGTGCGGAACTTGATTCCCTTCAGATCCTCGGGCTTTTCCAGCGGGCGGGTGTTGTTAGTCATGTGACGGTAGCCGCTCTCCCAGATGGACAGGACCTTGAATCCCATGGGCTCGATGAGCTTCTCGGCGAACTGAGCGCCGAAGTCGCCGCCCCATGCGCTGCGGGCGTTTTCCAGACTGGTGAACAGGAAGGGCAGCAGGGCCACGTTGACCTCTGCGTTGATGCCCTCGAAGTTTGCAGCACCCATCTGCATGCAGGCCTCTGTGGAACCGCCACGCACCTGCTCAATCAGGTCGCTCTCACCGCCCAACGCGCTATCAGTGTAGATCTCGACCTGAATGCCGCCGTTAGTGCGCTCCTCAACAGCCTTTTCAAAGCTCTGCAGCGCGACGATGGAGGGGTGAGATGCACTCATGACCGAGCCGATATTCATCGTATAAGTAGTGCCGGGAGCTGCCGCTGCGGCAGTCGATGCTGCGCCGGAGACAGCAGCGCTGGTGGAAGAAGAACCGCCGCAGGCTGCCAGAGCGCCTGCCATTGTTGCAGAGCCAAGAACCTTCAGGAAATTTCTGCGAGAGATTTTCATAATCGATGTCCTCCTAAATTTTCTTATTCCTTTTTGAACCTGCGGAGTCTTTCTCAACAGGTTGGGTTCAGTGTATTTGCTGCGCGCAGGCTATATCTCGCTCTAAAATTTTAAATTTTTAGGTAAATATTAGAGCAAAAAGACCCTTTTCTATTCAGGTCTCCTGCATTTGATCCAAAAATAAAAATCAATCTGTATCAAACTTCGTATTTTGCTTTCAGCGCCTTGATACGGGCAGCCTTGGCACGGCATTCGTCATCGGTGGCGTAGTCGTCGGTGGCGCGGGCGATGTGGCGGGTAACTGCATTGATGAAGCGGGCAGAGTCTGCAGCTGCGATAGCATCCACGATGGCCTGATGCTCCATAAGGTTGCACTCCAGTGTACTCAGCTTGAGCGGAGTATGGTTGACACCGAGATAGGCCAGAAATGTGATGCGGTTGGTCCCAAGGTCTTGGTGCATTTTGACCACACGGGCGTTGCCGCAGTAAAGCATATAGCAGCGATGAAACCGCACCTCATTTGCGACCCAGTCGGCGTTGAAGTGTTCGCCGCGCTCCGCCACCAAACGGCGGGTCGTTGCCATCACTTCCTTCAGCTCCTCCACCAGCTCAGGGTGTCCTTTTGACGTCTCAATAATCGCATCTGCGTAAAAAACCTCGCACATCATGCGAGCTTCCAGCGCATCCAGCAGTTCGGCGTTCGTGTAGGTACGCACCACCATGCTACGGCGGGGCAGCGCCTCCACATAGCCCTCGGAGATGAGACGGTTCAATGCATCCTTCACCGGCGTATGGCTCACACCAAATTCCTCGGACAGTTCCCGGACGATAAGCTTCTTGCCGGCCTCATACTTGCCGGTATAAATATTCTCCCGGATCTTGTCTGCCACCACATCTACTAAAGAGGTATTGACCAGCAGGCTGAGATCCGTAACGCACTCGATGTTCTGTACTGTGTTCATGAAACTTCCCCAAATTTACCTAAAGATTTTGCTGGCCTTATCATATCACACCTTCGCGCAGTGGCACAAGATGTCTTTTCCACAAGAAAATCAAAATTTTCTTGTGGATATTGCCAATCCGACGGCCTCCTTCGCGTCGTTTTGTGCAAATCGCTTCGAGAAAGGCCACCATTTTGAGCGTTTTGCCGCTTGCGTTTTGTCCTGCAACTTGCTACAATCAATTCAGAATTTACCTAAAAATTTTTGCTTCCATTTCACGTTTCATTGCCGGGCCTCCCGTCCGGCCCTATCCTGTGCCTTTTCTGTCCTGTACTCGCGCGCGGCGCGTCTTTTATGGTATAGTATAGAAGGGCACCGAAAAAGAAAGAGGCTACTTTTATGAACCATACTGGCTCTGTACAGCTTTTTCTTGATACCTGCCACCTCATCCACGCCAAGGGGCTGGTCAGCGGCTCCGGCGGCAACATCAGCCTGCGCTGCGACGACGGCATCCTCATCACCCCCTCCGGCCGGAGCTTGGAATCCTTAAAGGAAGAAGACCTCGTCCTGCTGCAGATGGACGGAAGCTACACCTGCCCCAACGGCGGCATCCCGTCGAAAGAGTGGCGGATGCATCTGGCCTGCTACCGCGCCCGCCCGGACGTCTCGGCCCTCGTCCATGTCCACAGCAGCAATGCTGTGGCCGTTTCCTGTATGAAGAATGCAGACTCCTCCTGCGCTATCCCGGTGTATACCCCCGGCTACAGCATGCGCGTGGGTGAGCTGCCCATCCTTCCTTATATGACGCCCGGTTCGGTAGAACTGTGCGACCACGTCTTCCCTCTCATCGCAGAGCGCAACTCGGTGCTTCTGGCAAATCACGGTCCTTTAGCCGTGGGCCGCAGCATGGAGGAGGCGCTGAACATCATCGAGGAGATTGAGGACGAGGCGAAGCTTTTCCTGCTTCTGGGTGACCGTGGCATCGCTATGACGAAAGCACAGCAGGATGCTCTGCCCTCCCACGGACTGCGCTTTTGATTGGTAAAGGAGGAGAGCCACGGATATGACTCAAAACGAAACATTGCTGCTGGGCATCGACATCGGCACTACCGGTACGAAATGTGCGATCTATGACCTGAAGGGTGAGCTTGTCGCCCACGCCTATCAGGAGTACTCCATGATACACCCTCAGCCGTCCTGGACCGAGCAGGATCCCCATCGCTGGTGGAACGCCGTCCAGACGAATCTACGCGACTGCTTTGAGCAGCAAGGCATCGACAGCAGCCGCATCGCCTCCATCGGCCTGAGTTGCACCAATGCCATGACGCTGGTTGACGAGGCAGGCGAGCCGGTGTACAACGCCATCGGCCACCACGACAAGCGCGCCGACCCGCAGGTGGCGTGGCTGCGTGAGCATGTCGGCGAGGAGCTCGTCCTCCGCGTCACGGCGGACAAGCTGGACAAGGGCTCGTTCTGCCTGCCCTCTCTGCGTTGGCTCATCGACAACCGCCCCGAGCTGGTGGCTCGGGCGTATAAAATGCTGATGCCCAGCGGCTACATCATCCAGAAACTCACCGGCAAGTTCTCCATGAACCGCCCCCGGATGAGCCTCACCTCGCTGTCTGACATCCGCACCGGCGAGTGGAGCCGCGAGATCGCCAAAAAGGCGGAGATTCCTTTCTCGCTGCTGCCTACCCCCTACGACCCCTGCGACATCGTGGGCGGCGTCACCGAGGAGGCTGCCCACATCACCGGATTAAAAGCCGGTACACCGGTGTCTGCCGGTTGTCTGGACAGCGTAGTGGCCACATTGGGCGCAGGCGCTGTGCAGGAGGGCGATGTCGCCCTCACCATCGGCAGCAGCGGCCGCATCTGCTACATCGGCAGCGAGCCCATCTACGATAAGCGTCTGCTGAACTGCCGCAGCCCCTATCAGGGCCTGTACACCATTTTGCAGACCACCGACAACGCCGGCATCTCCCTGCGCTGGTTCCGTGATGTCTTCGGCGACGCCGTCCAGCAGAAGGCCGAGGCTGCGGGCCTGTCCGTCTACGATTACATGAACACGCTGGCTGAGAAGGTTCCCGCAGGCTGCAACGGTCTGGTCTATCTTCCCTATCTGGCCGGTGAAAAGTCCCCCATCTGGGACTCCGACGCCCGGGGCGTCTTCTTCGGCATGAGCCTTTCCACCGATTACGGTGCTTTCGTCCGCGCCATCATGGAGGGCGTCGCACTCTCTATGCGGGACTGCATGGAAATTATGCCTGCTGCCAAGAAGTCTATTTCCCCCATTCCTCTGGGCGGTGGCGCAGCCAACAGCCGCGTCTGGTGTCAAATTTTCGCCGACGTGCTGAACCGTCCCATTGTCCGCCTCAAGAGCGGTGAGACGGAAACTCTGGGCGATTTTATCATCGCCGCCGAGAGTGTCGGCCTTACCGACGTCACCCGCGACTTCGGTAAGAAGCTGGCCGCTGAGAGCGAAGTCCTCTACCCCGATTCTGCGGCGGCATCGGTCTATGATAAGGCCTATCAGAAGTATAAGGCTGTTTATCAGAACACGAAAACGCTATTCTAAGTTACCTTCTTCATTTTTCATTTTCCCTTTTCTCCTTTCCCCGGCTTCCTGCGCAGATGCAGGGGCCGGGGATTTCTTTGCACAAAAAGGACTCCCCGGGGGAGCTGTTCCGCTTCCCGGGGAGTCGATTCTGATTCAGTTTAAGAGTTTTTATTCAGCAGAGACCCGAACCATGCACGGGCCTCCTGCTTCTTCTGAAGCTTATTGTACATCTTGACGGTCTTTTCGTAGACCTTCTCGCTCATCTTGTTGCTTGCAGTGGTGGCGGCAGCCTGCTTTGCTTCCTTCGTATCGGCAGCAGCGACAGCAGCCTTCATCTCTGCAAACTCCTCCATGATGTCCTTCTGGAGGGCGGCATAGTCTGCCTTGGCCGCAGCCTTGTCCTTCTCGGAGACATCGCCGTAGGTCAGTAGGTTCGACAGGGCATCCCGTGCGCCGTAGAAGGACTTGGTCCAGTCCTCCGGGTAGGTGTAGTATCTGCCCTTCTGATCCTTGTACCAGACGCCCTCGGTGGGCTGCTCGTCCGAGCGGACGACCTTCGCGGGAGAGTACTTGTAGACATCTGCCGTGTCGGTGGTCAGCAGCGGATAGTACGGGACGAAGGCGTTGTACACGTCGTCGTCAAAGGCCGTCCACTCGACGATGGCCGTGTCCAGCTCGCCGGTGGAGCTGACCTGAAACAGGTGGGTCTCGACGTTGTTGGTCTTGCCGATGGGTTCGACCCTAAAGAAGTTGAGCGCGTCTTCGACGCCGAACTTCTTGGTCAGCTTAATGTTGGAGTAGAGCGGGACGATGCTGCCGTCTCCGCCGATGTTGCTCATCGCGTAGTCTGCTTCGGTGTAGTTGTCCTCGGTGTAGGTATCGACGCCGTTCAGATAGTTCAGGCCGGCCGGCATCCGGGCGTTGTCCTCGTTGTTATAGGAAGCGTTCCAGTCGATGACGTTCGCCGCTGCATCGCCCACGAAAGTCCCGGCCTCCTGTGCGACGGAGATGGCATCTGCCGATGCGATGACGTTATCCGTGTCATCGAGGTCGATCTTGCCGATGGCCGAGACGTTCGGCTGCATAAACACGACGCTGTCCGGAAGCTTGAGGGCGACGTAGGTGTGGCCCGTCAGGTTCTCGACGAACCACGTCTCGTTCTGGTCGCCGATGAATACGCCGGAACCACCGGCTGCACCGGCGTTTTCATAGATGGATGTCAGCAGGGCGACGCCTTCGCGGGCCGTGCCTGCCTCGCTGAGCAGGACCGTGGTGATCTCGGCCTCCTCGATGCCGTCGTCCACATAGGGGTCAACCGCAAGGGCAGCGTCCTTGCCGTACAGCGACTCGGTGGCAGAGACCATGACGCCCTTCTCGTTGGTGCCAGCCTCCTCATACGGCGTGTGGTCGTGGGTGCCGTCGCAGTCCGGGCAGACGCCCGAGGTGTTGTCGTCACGGCGCGCGGTGTAGCTGTAGCTGTCGTGGGTGAAGGTGTAGGTGAAGCCGTAGCAGCCATCGTAGACCTCGCCTGCCTTGTGATTCCCGGCTGCGCTGACATAGAACAGCTTGTTGTTGTCGTTGGTTCCCAGATCCTCGATGCGGCCGAACATCGTCGTGCCGTCCTCCGTGAGGTCACTGCCGACGTAGAGCGCCGTGCAGGCAAAAGCCGAAGGCACTACGGCCAGCGTCATGGCAGCCGCCATGACCGCCGCAGCGATTTTCTTAAAAGACATCATGTTCCAATCCCTCTCTCGTTTATTGTCGGCGTATGACGTCGATAGAGGGATAATACACCTTTTTCGCGGAAAATGCAAGTACATATTCGCATTTTCTTAGCTTTTATTCGTATTTACAAGAATATATGCATAATACCGGTTATAAATCAGCTCTGACCCGCCGGGCCTGCCGATACTCGGATGCACGACCGCCCCGCAAGGCCGACGGCGTTCTGCTGGAATCAGAAATACCCCCGCGTATGCGGGGAAAAGAGCGCAGTACCGCTTGCAACGCCGGTGCGGGTGGGATCACCCCCGCGTATGCGGGGAAAAGCCGGATGCACCGCGGCTGACGGAAACGCGGAAGGGATCACCCCCGCATATGCGGGGAAAAGACGGCACACTCGAATGGGCCAAGAAACTGGGCAGGATCACCCCCGCGTATGCGGGGAAAAGCCATCGTCCTGCAAGGTGACGTCATCGGTCAAGGGATTACCCCCGCGTATGCGAGGAAAAGTCTATTTTGCACGATGGTTACGACAAGCTTCACAGATTACCCCCGCGTATGCGAGGAAAAGTCACTTTCGTGTTTTTGGCCTGCAAGCCGATGCGGATCACCCCCGCATATGCGGGGAAAAGTCCGGCAGTTTTTCCAGCGTTACCGCTTGCGGAGGATCACCCCCGCGTATGCGGGGAAAAGCCCAACAGGATTTTGTGGGAACACTGGAAGGAGGGATCACCCCCGCGTATGCGGGGAAAAGCGAGGTTTCCTTTTTTGACGCCGTCCATGATGGGGATCACCCCCGCGTATGCGGGGAAAAGACGACCAAAGCAACGACAAAGATGCAATACGAGGGATCACCCCCGCGTATGCGGGGAAAAGTCCGGCTCTCTGCCTTGCATCCAGTACTTTGCAGGATCACCCCCGCGTATGCGGGGAAAAGCTCCGCCCAGGCTTCCATAGCCTCCCGAAGGTGGGATCACCCCCGCGTATGCGGGGAAAAGGATAACACCTGTCCCACTGTCGGGACGTCCGTGGGGATCACCCCCGCGTATGCGGGGAAAAGTCTCCCCTCTCAAAAGAGAGCGTTCTCGAATGGGGATCACCCCCGCGTATGCGGGGAAAAGCTTTGTTCTTCATCGGAGAGCCCTGCTTACTTGGGATCACCCCCGCGTATGCGGGGAAAAGCTGATACCCCCTCTCATTGCGCCATCGCTCAAAGGATCACCCCCGCGTATGCGGGGAAAAGGTAATCTTCCGGAGTTTTCGACATCATATTGTGGGATCACCCCCGCGTATGCGGGGAAAAGTCATCACAGTAGAACGGAATCAACTGCCCCGCGGGATCACCCCCGCGTATGCGGGGAAAAGCCAAGGTCTCGGCTCTCCTAGACAAGACCCTTGGGATCACCCCCGCGTATGCGGGGAAAAGTGTCCGGGTCCTTTGCAAAGACGCCAACCTCGGGGATCACCCCCGCGTATGCGGGGAAAAGTGAAGGTTACTCGCTTTCCCGCCGGACAAGGTAGGATCACCCCCGCGTATGCGGGGAAAAGACTAAAAAGATCCCGTAGCACCGTGCCTCCTGCTGCTATTGTACTGCCGTTTCCTTCAGTTTGCAATAGACCTGCTGGATCAGGCGGCAATCCGGCAGAGCGCGATGCTCCACCTTTTCTGCCAGCTGAAAATGCTGCGCCAGCGTTGCCAGCTTATAGTTTGCGACCCTTGAAAGCTTTCTGCGGGCGAGCTGTGCAAGGTCCGTCTGATGGTTGGTCAATATCGGGAAACCATACTGCTTGCAGGCCATGCGAAGGAACTCCAGATCAAAGGCAATGTTGTGCCCCACCAGCGGGTCTTTGCCAAGGAAGGTCAAAAAGCGCTGCAATGCTTCCCGAGGCTCTGTTCCCTGCTGCAGTTCCGCAGCGCTGAGGCCGGTCAGCGCCGTGATCTCTGCCGGGACTTTTTCCACCCCGCAGACCAGCATCGTCAGCTCCTCCACCGGCACGCCATCCCGTACCCGCAGCGCTCCATACTCGATGATGGCGTCCGACGCGGCTTTCAGTCCGGTGGTCTCCAGATCGATCACGGTGTAATCCGCTCTGCCCCGCTGCGTTCTGCCTGCTTTCCGCGCCGCCTGCCACTGCGCTGCCTTGCTGAACCCGGGCTTTAGATCCAGCTGGTTCTGCTCCATCTGCGGCAGCGGCCGCCGCATCAGTTTGATGCCGTCAAAATCCACCATCTCCCATGTGGTATTGTGGGTGCGGAAGTCCATCCTCTGTTCTCCCGCCGTTGTGAACACCATTGTCGCCTGCCCGTTTTTCAGGTTCTGGCACACCCGCTCCCACAGCGCATCCCGCACCCGGCTGCTCACGTTGCCCACATAGACGCCGGTGTTAATCTCGCACAGCCACTTGGACAGATCCCCGCGCAGCTTCGGCGGGCAGTTCGTCATCGTGAGAACTACGATGTCTCCTCACCTTCCTCTTCCTCAAAATAGTTGATGCCGTTGGCCACAGTGCCTATCTTGTTGTCCCACAGGTAAACGGTCTCCTGCTTTGCTTCCGGCTCGTCTGCATTCAGGAGCAGATACCGAATATCGTGCACCATCCGCTCCAGAATATGGTGCTCCACCATGGCATCCCGCACCCGGCGGCGCACCACGGATGACAGATCCTCCGGGGCCTGCGCCGCCACCTCAAAGGCGATCGGGATCGTCACTTCAGCCTTGTACAGGTCTGCAATGTCGTACACAAAAGAGCACTCGTGCCCCACATGGACAAAGCCGAGGCCCGGTGCACACCCCAGCGCCACGATCACCGCGTGCGCCAGACCGTACAGGCAGGCGTGCCCGGCGGAAAGCGCCTGATTGACCGCATCTCCCGCCGAAAAATCCTCCGGACGGTACAGCCTGCCGTTCCACGGAACGCCCGTATCCTTGGACGCTTTGCGGTACACCTGCCGCACACGGCTGCCTTCGCGGCCCCGCAGCTGCTGCATGGTCAGCCGAGAGATGTCCTCCTCCGGAAAGCGGAGCTGATACATCTTCCGCACCACCTCCAGATGCTTGCGGGTGTGAGTGACCAGCTCTGCCTGCCGCAGCAGCAGCTGCGAGTGGGTCGTCAGCGGGCGGCCATGGGCGTAATACCGCACGCCGTGCTCTCCCACCCAGACAGCCCCTACTCCGGTGTCGCCCATAAGCTCCATGGCGCGGTGGGTCACTCGCGTGCCCGGCCCCAGCAGCAGCACCGAGATGCCCGCCGCCGGGATGGAGACCACCCCTTTTTCGTCCGTGACCGTGATCGCGCCGTCCTGTCGGCCAAGGGTGCAGTGCTCCAGATACAGAAAGGTCATCCGGTCCTTCACCTGCGGCAGTGCCTGCAGGTCGGGCCGGATCATGCCCGGCATCTCGTCCATCTCAGTTTCCTCCGCGCATGACGGTCATCAGTCCAAGGCCATAGGCTTTGCCGCGCCCCATCCCCTGACACAGCATCGCCCGGAACTGCTCTGCATCCGTCACCTGCAAAACACCCTCGTAGGTCACGGCCAGCAGGGTCACCGGCCGGGTGCCGCGCTTGGCAAAGCGCTGCCACTGCACTCGGGTCACGGTAAATTCCTCCTCCCGCAGGGCAAAGCCGTGCTTTGCCGCCCGATCCAGCAGCCACTGCTTCTGATGCTTCGTCGAGCAGTGGGCCATCACGCTCCCCCGCTCTGCGGGTGCCTTGGGGTCTTTGCGGCTTTTGGTGGGGTTTGCGGTCAGCCGGAACTGCCAGCAGCTTCCCGGAACCACCCGCTCCAAAAGCGGGTCATAACTGCGGGTCTCGGCCGCCGCCCCGGTGCCAAACTGCTCCACCACGCCGGACAGGTCCGGCGCGTCCTCGCTGAGGAGAAGCAGATACAGCCGCTCTCCCAGACGGTCCAGCCGCCACAGCCTGCGGCGGCGCTCCCCTGCAAAGGCGCTTTCCACTGCGCCATGCAGCTTCTGCGGTGCGGCCAGTGCTTCCATGGTGCTGCGGCGGGTGAGATCGAGTTCTACCCGTGATAAATACATCCTCTCTCCCCCTTTTTACAATTCCCGGAACGGGTCATGCCCGGTGCTCTCCGGGCCATCCGACATGGTCAGCCAAAGCTCCCGCGCCGAGCGGTAGCCGTACTGCCGGTGATGTGGGTCAAAAGAGACAGGCACATCCCTCTGCACTGCCGCGCCCGGCTCCTGCGGGTCGGCGTCCAGCACCATCCGGCAGAGCTTCCCCGGGCACAGGGGCGGTTCGGTTTGCAGCACCTCCTGCAAACTGCCCTGCCGCAGCCCCAGACAGAGGGGCAGGTCAGGCGGGCAGGACCGGCGGCCCAGATACAGCGGAAAAGCCGGGTGCTGCAGCGCATCCTGCAGCTGCAGCAAAAGGGCGGTGTCCTCGCTTTCCAGCCCGGCCAGAAACACGGCGTCCTGCAAATAATGGCGATAGGTCACATACGAGTTCTTTTCATCCTGCGTCTTTGCGGTGTGGTAATCCACCAGCAGCTGCCCTTCCCGCTCCACACGGACGCCGAACCGCAGCCCGGTCAGCCGGGCCAGCCCTTCGCTCTCGTCCCGCCGCAGCCCCAGAGCCGCCGCCAGCAGGCCGATGACGCCGCTCTTGGTGGGTTCCCGGTTGGTCTTACGGGTCTCAAATTTGGAGTCCGCGCCCCACGCCTGCAAAGGCGCTGCCAGCCGAAGCAACAGCGTTGCCATTACTCCACCTCATTTCCGGACAGCGCATCCCGGACAGCCTTTTCCAGCGCGTCCAGCATGGCTTTTGCCGTCTGTGCCGGAGCCAGTGCTTCCAGCCCGCCGCCCACAGTAAAGCTCTGGGCCGGAGCCTCGGCAAAGCTGGCATACACCTGCTGCGCATACTGGGCCAGCGCAGCCTTGGAAGCCTCGGCATAGCCTCCCTGCTCGCCGCGGGACACCGCACGCTCAAACGCACCGCACAGGTTCACCGGCTGATCTTCCCGGATGGTCACATACACCGCATCCGGCAGGGTGCGGTTTGCAAAGGTGTTCTGTTTGCCGGTGGGCATGGAGAACAGGAACGCCTCACCGAAAGCCCGCACCGTTTCTGCGGCCTGCTCTGCCCCCAGCTGCTCCGCCAGCTCCAACACGTTCACTGTGGCATAGCGGTACAGGGTGGAGGAGTTGTACTCCACCGTGCCCAGATGGCCTGCACCGGTGCTGTCTGTCTGACAGTCGTCCACGGCGGTAAAGTAATCGTACTCGTTCTTCACCGCATGGGTGGAGATGCTGTGCGCCACCTGCGCTGCGGCGTCATAGTTCAGGGAAGCTTTTTGCGCCACCATACGGCCAAACAGCACCATATCTGCCGAGGGATTTTTTATCATCGCCTCTTCATATTTTTCATCATTCGTGCATCCCTCAACAGCCAGCTCTGCCAGCGCCTTTGCCTGCGCAGAACTTATAAAAACCAAGGCATCCGTTCCCTTTTTATCGTTGCTCGTAATGTTAACATGTTTCAGAGCATCTTTTGCCATCTTATCTGCTTTCTTTTGTTCCGGATCCAGTGCAAGGATCTGCTCCTTCACCAGCTCTGCCGCCTTTTTGGTGCGCTTGCCCACATCCAACGGGGTATTTTCCGCAAAGTCTTCGCGCATAGCGTGCTTCCACGCCTGCGAAGAAACTCTGGCCCGGAGCACGCCGCCGTACATGGCCGTTTTGGGACTGCCGGTGTCGTCCCGGTTGATGCAGCTGGGCGGGACGGTCTGCAAAACGTGAAAATCAACATATAGGCGCTTTTTCATGATCAATTCTCCTTTTCTTCCTCTTCCGACGATGCATTCTTCGTTTCGCGGTACAGGTCTTGGCCCCACCGCAGACGGACGTTGGCGGGGATCTGTGTGTACCGCGGGTCGGTGCACTGCAATTCATACAGGTCCACCGCAAGCTGCGGATAGTCCAGCGGGATCGCGCCACCCTTTGCCGCGCTCAACAGCTGGACCATCCCCCTCAGATGGTGGCTGATCTCGGTGATCTCTTCTGCGGTGGCCAGTGCGTTGAACCGCCGGAGCACGCTGGACTCTTCCCAGTCCTTTCCAGCATTCCGCTCTGCCAGCTGCCGCACCGCTCGCCCCAGCGTGTTGCCGGGGCAGTTCATGGGCTGGTCATTCCCCTGCTGATGCACGGCGTATAAAGTCAGTGCAAGGTAGACTGCCCACTCTGCGTGGGAAGGGCCGTTGTTACCCTGAAAGCCTTCCGGCATTCCCAGCAGGAAACTCCCCCACAGCTCCGGCAGTTCGCCGGGCCGGTGTCCGACGCCCCGCCGCAGCTTTGCCAGCTCGGCCCGCCGCTGGTTGTCCGGCAGGGTCTGAAGCCAGCGCAGCCGCTGCTCTGTATACGTTCTGACGTCCTGTGTTTTCATACGATTCCCCCTTTACGGTTCTGCTTTCGGATAGATGTCCCAGAGTTTCGAACGGAACGTGTTATAAGCCTTTGGCGAGGTGTACAGGGTGCTGCACTCCGTTTTTTTGCCCTTATCCACCACAACGCGGTGTCCTTTCAGGGCTGCATTTCCAGCCTCCCGCACCATCTTCGCTCCCAGCTCTTCCGCGATGCTGCGCGCCTGTGCCTGCCAGCGCAGCACTGCTTCGTCCGGGTCGTCCTGTTCCGGGTCGATCTCCTGCAGCCACTGCCGGAAGGGCTGGTCCACTGCAAAGTAAAACTGTGCACGGGCATCTTCTGTCACTTTCTTCACCTGACTGTAGTCCAGTCCTCCGGCAAGCTTCAGCTCCTTGCACAGGATTCCAATTCTCTCTGCGGCCTTCTCGCAGCGCTCTACTTCCTGATTTATCCGCACCGTCCATGGCCTGCTCAGTTCGTCCAGCACCGCAAGCTGCATTGCCAACTGGTCGGTATACACGTCCTTGACTGATGCTTCCTGATTGTCATATCGTATCCCGACCATATTGAGCACGATTTGTTCTTTTCTACTCAGGATACGCAGACTTTGCAGTTGCTGATTCCATGTCAGAACTCCCGGTTTACGGCCCTCCGGATCCAGCATGGAAGGAATCTCCCGCCACAGCTGTTTCCCAGCTTCATGCTGCTGCGGTTTATAGGTCATCTTCTCGTTTTTCTTCGATGTCCTGCTCCAAAGGGTCATCTGCTCCCCAAACGCATTTTCGCTGTCCCAATAGTCGCCGCCCAGCACCTCGTACCCGACCACGCCGGGCACTGTTTCTGAGCGTTTCAGTAGAATGCGTCGGGATTGGAGGGTTAAAAGTTCTGCCTGATTTTTCGGCATCACGATCTTGACGCTCTGTTCTGCCCTGACCTGCTCTCGCTCCCAGCAAGGCTGCTGTTCTTCCCTCAGAGCATCCTGCTCTGTCGGAAACGCCATATTCCGCAGTAAGGTCTCGTACAGGTTCTTTCCCTTGACGGCTACAAATCCGATTTGTCCCAGCCAACCGACCCCGTGCCTTGGCTTGTTGCCAGCCTTCGGGCGGCCACCGCGTTCATCGTATCCATTCTGATAAATCAGCCATCGCGCCGCCTGTGCATAGCTGAGTACCTCGCATTCTGTTTTTGACACATTCTGGAATAGCGGCGTTTTATTGCCGCTCTCCGCACGTTCCCCATTCAACTTTTTCCCACCGAATGCAATACCATTGCAAAGAGTCGGCACCTGCCAGAAGGGGTGCGTCGGGTGGAAGAGCCAGAAGCGGTCCTTCCACTGTTCCAGATAGTCCCGGATAGGTTCTGCCGGGAAATGCCCCAGCTGCCACAGCTCGCTCCATCGCCGCAACGCCTGACCTCTTTTTTCCAAAGGTTCTGGCTCGCCTTTTACATTCACGCGGGAGAACACGGTAAACAGCACCGCCAGCAGCAGCCGCAGCACGGCGGCATCCTGTGTCGGCATCTCACCCGCAAGATCCACATAGTCCTGCGCCGACACCAGCGCCTCGGTCAGGGACACCTCCTGCACCGTATTGTCCTTCAGCCGTACCCGTATCCATGGTTCGGTCAACAGGTCAAATTCGATCTCCTTCATCCTTCTCCTCCTTCCAATATTCCAGACCATTCTCGCGGTCATAGCAAAGCTCCATGTCCGCAAGATGGGCGGTCAGGTCTTCATCCAGCAGCAGGATCAGCTCTCCGTGCAGCAGCGGCGACAGCTGCCACGCTGCAAGCCATCTGCGGTCGTCTGCGTCCAGCTCCCGGATGACCTCGTCCACCTTCCACGCTTTGCCGAACACCGCCGGGAGCCGCAGCTTCTGCCGGGCGATCTTCAGCGCCGTCTCCGGCGGGGGCGGGCTGTCGGCGGCTACGGCGCTGCCGCCCTCCTGCCATGGCAGAAAATGGATGCTTTCATCCGTCCGTCGCTGCATCACCAACACCTCCACCGAGGGGTCGCCGTCCCGCACTGCTGCCCGGGCAGCCGAGTCCGAGCGAGCGCCCTCGTCCTGCATCCAGCCATCCAACGTATTGAGTTCCTGGAAATCTTCATCGACCTCAGGCTGCGGCACAAGATATTTCCCGGCACGATCCTTCTTTTTCTCCTGCACCTGCTCGTACTCACTTCGCAGCTTTTCCCCCTGCTCCGTTTCGGGGGCTTCCTGTTCCCAGCCGTAGACCTGCTGCACCAGTGGGGCAATGTCCTCCGGCAGCCGGATGCTCCGGGGCAGATACTTCCGGGTGCGCCAGAGCAGCCACTGACCATACACCGCCTCGCTGCCCGCATCAAAAGCCTCTTTTCCGGTGTCCAGCACCGCACAGCAGGCCTGCTGTAAGGGCTTTGGGCGTCTGCGGCAATGGCGGTGCAGCCGTCCGATGCGCTGCAACAGAAGATCCATAGGGCAAAGCTCGGTGATCAGAACGTCCAGATCAAGGTCCAGCGACTGCTCCATCACCTGCGTGCCCACCACGATCAGATCGTTCCGGCTCTCCGGCACAGAATCCTTGCCG
This sequence comes from Faecalibacterium sp., assembly GCF_052358865.1. Taxonomy (NCBI): domain Bacteria; kingdom Bacillati; phylum Bacillota; class Clostridia; order Eubacteriales; family Oscillospiraceae; genus Faecalibacterium; species Faecalibacterium sp. The sequence continues at coordinate 6,788 of NZ_DAWCVJ010000008.1, read as the reverse complement.
ATGCGTTCCATCAGCTGCTCTTCCCGCGCGGCGCGGTCCGGCATCAGGAACTGTGCATGGAACAGCTGCACCTCTTTGTCGGGCAAGCTCTCCCGCAGCAGCTGCGCGATCTTCTGCGCTTTTTTAACTGTGTTGACGATCACCCCCGCACAGCCGCCCTCCGCCAGCTTCCGGCGCAGCAGCCCGGGCAGCTCTGCCTCTGTGAGCGGGGTCAGCTGCACCGTTTGTCCGGGCGTGTCCAGCAGGATGACGGTCTGCTTTACCTCTGCGCCGTCCGTCCATGTCAGCAGCGGATAGCCGCAGCTAAATCTCCACGGGGCATCCGGGTCAGGCCTGTGCTTTTGCTGATACGCTTCGATCAGCTCTGCACGCCGCCGGGCGGGCAGGGTGGCCGACAGCAGGATCACCGGCACCTTGTACCAGCCCAGCCATTCCAGTGCGCGATCCAGATAGCAGTTCATGTAAGCATCGTAGGCATGGCACTCGTCGATGATCACCACCTTGCCCGCAAGCCCCAGATGCCGCAGCATCACGTGCTTTTGGGTCAGTGCTGCCATCAGCAGCTGGTCCACTGTGCCGACGACGAAGCTGGCCAGCAATGCCTGCTTGCTGCCCCGGAACCACTGATGCACCTGTACCTGATGCTCTTCCGGCGCATCCTCTTCCAGCTGCACCCTGCCCCCTTGCAGCCGAAGATAGTTCTCATTCAGCTCTGCCATGCCATGGGCCAGCTGGATGGCCTGCGGCACCTCCTCCGACTGGGTATCTGCCCAGTGGAGCAGCCGACGAAAGATGCCGTTTGCCGTAGCCTGCGTGGGCAGTCCGAAAAAGACGCCGCCCAGACTGAACCGGCTGGCCATGATCTCCGCAGCGGCCAGAGCCGCCTCTGTTTTGCCCACGCCCATCTGCGCTTCCAGAATCAGGATGCCCGGTTCTGCCGCAGCACTCACCGCATCCAGAACCACTCGCTGCACGGCGTTGGGCGCAAAGCCGAACCGCACCTCAAACTCCTGCGGTTTTGCAATGCCCTGCTGCGCCTCCCATGGGAAGGGGAGCGCCAGCTTTTTCCACGCCCTGTCCACCCGCGCCGGATAATCCTCCCTGCTGCCCAGCTCTTCCACTGGGATCAGCGGGAAATACTCCGTGTTGCTGGCGATCCAGTCTGCCATGATCAAAAGTCCCGTCAGCAAAATCTCTTCGGGCTGGTTGAGCACCGGCAGCGCATCTACCCCGGAATAGCCGCTGTCCTGCAGTGCCGCCTGAAGCAATTCGTTCCAAAAGCCCTCCCATAAGCACTTTTGCTCTTTCGGGTAATAGTTGCTCTCCCAGCCGTCCAGCTGCTCATCGACTGCTCCGTCGTTCTGGGGTCTGCCATGGTGTGCCCCCACAATGGAAGCAAGCCCACCGGGACACCCCTCCCACAGCAGGATTGCCTCCCCTGCCCGGGCATGAGGCGACTGTTTGCGGTTCTGCACCGGGCAGCTCAGCGGTGTCAGGCGTTCCAGCCGTTGTTTCGCTTCGGGCAAACACTGCATGATCATGCTCTGGAAGGTTAAAATTGCTTTGCCCAAATCGTGCCCCCAGCCCAAAAAGCGAGCCAAACATATCAATTCTTCCTCTTCCAACCCGGATGCCTTTTTTACGCTGTCGGGCAGCCATTTCCGCACCAGAAGCTCCATGATCTCTGCCGTATCTCGCAGGTGCATCCAGAGCGGCAGCCATAGGCTGGTGTTTTCCGGGTCTGTTTTTCCTGCCAGAAACTTTGTTTTATTCAGCATCCATCGCATTCTCTGCTCCTTTTCCGATCGTTCGTGTTTTCGGCACGGCAAGCATACCAGATAAGGCGTCCCATAATCTGTACTTTCATTGTTTTTGTCCCGCAGATGCAAAAAATAAGCTCATCGGGTCAGGCCCCAGCCAAGCAGAAGCACCTTTGCAGGGCAAAAAAGCGGCAGCTTCACTATCCTCTGTCCCGCTTACTGCACCAAAAATACGCCTCGGTCCTTCTGCTGTCAATGGCCCGGCACAAATTCGTCAAAGCCCCAAAATCGTGCCTTCTTTTTTGTGCAAAAACGCCCCGGCTTCCTGTTGCGGAAACCGGGGCGTTTATAATATTTTATTGAGCCTTATGCTCTCAGCGCCTCACGCAATCACTTGCGGGGGTTCTTGATAGCAGCCTGGGCAGCAGCCAGACGTGCGATAGGCACACGGAAGGGAGAGCAGCTGACGTAGTCCAGACCAACATTGTGGCAGAACTCGACGCTGGAGGGATCGCCGCCGTGCTCGCCGCAGATGCCCAGACCCAGATCAGCACGGGTCTCACGGCCATCGTGAGCAGCCATCTTGATCAGCTTGCCGACGCCGACCTGATCCAGATGCTGGAACGGATCGCTCTCGTAGATCTTGTTCTCGTAGTAAGCGCCGAGGAACTTAGCGGCATCGTCACGGCTGAAGCCGAAGGTCATCTGGGTCAGATCGTTGGTGCCGAAGCTGAAGAACTCAGCCTCCTTGGCGATATCACCAGCAGTCAGAGCTGCACGGGGGATCTCGATCATGGTACCGACCAGATACTTCATATCAACACCGGAGGCAGCGATCAGCTCGTCTGCGACCTTGACGACAACGTCCTTGACGAACTTCAGCTCCTTGACCTCGCCGACCAGCGGGATCATGATGTGCGGGGTGATGACGTAGCCGGTCTCAGCAGAGACGTTCAGAGCTGCCTTGATGACAGCGCGGGTCTGCATTGCTGCGATCTCGGGATAGGTGACAGCCAGACGGCAGCCGCGATGGCCCATCATGGGGTTGAACTCGTGCAGAGAAGCAACGACATTCTTCAGGTCATCGAAGGTCATGCCCATATCGGCAGCCAGCTCCTTGATGTCCTCGTCCTTGGTGGGCAGGAACTCGTGGAGAGGCGGATCCAGATAACGGATGGTCATCGGGCGCTCACCCATGATGCGGTACATCGCCTCGAAGTCGCTCTGCTGGAACGGCTCGACCTTGGCCAGAGCAGTCTCGCGCTCCTCCACAGTACGGGCGCAGATCATCTCGCGGACAGCCTTGATGCGGTCCTCTGCGAAGAACATATGCTCGGTACGGCACAGGCCGATGCCCTCAGCACCCAGATCCACTGCCTGCTGTGCGTCGCGCGGGTTATCCGCATTGGTCATGACCAGCAGCTGACGAGCAGCGTCTGCCCAGCCCATAAAGCGGTTGAAGTTCTTGTTGCCGGTAGCGGCGACGGTTGCGACCTGCTCGCCGTAGATGTTACCGGTGGAGCCGTCGATGGAGATCCAGTCGCCCTCGACGAACTTGTGGCCGTTGATCTCGAAGGTCTTAGCCTCTTCGTCGATCTTCACCTCGTTGTCGTTGCCGCAGCCGGAAACACAGCAGGTGCCCATACCACGGGCAACAACGGCTGCGTGGCTGGTCATGCCGCCGCGGACGGTCAGGATGCCCTGAGACACCTGCATACCGACGATGTCCTCGGGAGAGGTCTCCAGACGGACCAGAACGACCTTCTTCATCTTGCCGGACTTGACCATCTCCTCAGCCTCCTCGGCGGTGAAGACGATCTGGCCGCAGGCAGAACCGGGAGAAGCTGCCAGACCCTTGCCGACGACCTCGGCAGCCTTCAGAGCAGCAGCATCGAACTGGGGGTGCAGCAGGGTATCCAGCTGCTTGGGCTCAACGCGCAGGACAGCCTCCTGCTCGGTGATCATGCCCTCGTCCACCAGATCGCAGGCGATCTGCAGAGCAGCCTGAGCGGTACGCTTGCCGTTGCGGGTCTGCAGCATATACAGGTGGCCGTCCTCGATGGTGAACTCCATATCCTGCATATCGCGGAAGTAGTTCTCCAGACGGGTTGCGATCTCAACGAACTGATCGTATACCTCAGGCATCTGCTCGTGCAGGTGGCTGATGGGGGACGGAGTGCGGACACCAGCAACGACGTCCTCGCCCTGTGCATTGATCAGGTACTCGCCCATCAGCTTCTTTGCGCCGGTGGCGGGGTCACGGGTAAATGCGACGCCGGTGCCAGAGCGGTCGCCGGAGTTGCCGAAGGCCATCTGCTGGACGTTGACAGCGGTGCCCCACTCGTAGGGGATCTCGTTCATCTTACGATAGACGTTTGCACGGGGGTTGTCCCAGCTGCGGAAGACAGCCTTGACGGCCTCGATCAGCTGATCCTTGGGGTCCTGCGGGAAGGGTCTGCCCTCGTTGTCCTCGTAGATCTTCTTGAAGGTGCCGACCAGCTCCTTCAGGTCCTCGGCAGTCAGGTCAACGTCGTTCTTGACGCCCTTGGCTTCCTTCATCTTATCGATCTCGACCTCGAACAGGCTCTTCGGGACCATCATGACGACGTCGGCGAACATCTGCACGAAGCGGCGGTAGCAGTCGTATGCGAAACGGGCGTTGTTGGTCTTCTTGGCCAGACCCTCGACTGCCTCGTCGTTCAGGCCGAGGTTCAGGATGGTGTCCATCATGCCGGGCATGGACTGACGTGCGCCGGAGCGGACGGAGACCAGCAGCGGGTTCTCGTTGTCGCCGAAGGTCTTGCCGGTGATCTTCTCGAGGCCCTTGACGTGCTCGAAAATGTCAGCGGTGATCTCGTCGTTGATCTGACGGCCGTCTGCGTAGTACTGGGTGCAGGCTTCCGTGGTGATGGTAAAGCCCTGCGGGACCGGCATACCGGCTGCAGTCATCTCAGCCAGACCAGCGCCCTTGCCGCCCAGAATGTTCTTCATGGTGACCTTGTCGCCGCCAAAGGCATCGTTGCCTTCGCTGAAGTAGTACAGATACTTTTTGCTCATGCGTGTTTACCTCCCAAATGATGGCCCCCGGCGCGATGCTCCGGCGGTCTTATCGATGCTCTGTCTTGTCATACGATAAACATTTCTCTGTGAATGCTAAACTATTATACCAGAATTTCGCGCCCATTCCATCGGGCAAATCACCGAATTTGTTTGATATTTTTTGTGCAAACTCTTGCATTTTACTCTCTTTTTCGGTAATATAAAATGGGAAAGATTTGAAGAGGATTTTCGAGTTTTGACGCCACTTTTGGGCAGTTGGATACAACTTTCTATCCATTAAACTCATTGCCCCTTTTGTTTGTCTTTCTTCCTTTCGAATTTCTTTTATCTTGGATACAACAATCCCTCTTCCGCAGAGGCCGTCGCAGTCTGTTTGGCTTCTGCGAAAGGCAGAGTTGGAGGAGGTTTTTCCTTATGCAGAATATCGATGCATCCGCACTGGCCGCCGCAAAGGCCAAGCTCGACGCCGCCGAGGCACAGCGTGAAGAGGTGCTGCTGCGCCACATCGCAAACGGCGTGGACATCCGCAGCCGCAGTGTCGAGATCGACCCCGAGGTCGTCATCGCCCCGGGCGCTGTCATCCTCGCGGGTACCATCCTGAAGGGCCGGACGGTCATCGGCGCAGGCTGCGTCATCGGCCCCAACACCCTCATCGAGGACAGCACCGTGGACGAGGGCACCTCCGTCAACGCAAGTCAGGTCTACAGCAGCCATCTCGGCCCCCACAACAACATCGGCCCCTTTACCCATGTCCGCATCAACACCGTCACCGGCTACGGCGTGCATCTGGGCGCTTATGTCGAGACGAAGAACTCCAGCTTCGCCCGGGGCAATACCGTCAGCCACCTGACCTACATCGGCGACAGCGATGTGGGCAAATACTGCAACTTCGGCTGCGGCACCGTCACCTGCAACTACGACGGCAAGGATAAGTTCCGCACGACCATTGGCGACTACTGCTTCATCGGCTGCAACACCAACCTCGTGGCCCCCGTCACCATCGGCGACGGAGCCTACACCGCCGCCGGCAGCACCATCACCAAAGACGTGCCCCCGCAGGCACTTGGCATCGCCCGCGAGCGCCAGACCAACCTCGACGGCTGGGCCGAGCCGAAGATGGAAGCGTACATTGCAAAAAAGCAGAAACTGGAACAGGAGCAGGGCTGACCCCCGCTCCCCACGCCGCCGTGTCACCCGCACGGCGGCTTTTTTTGCGCTTTTTGTGTATCTTTTTGCGCGCGCGTATGTTATAATAATATACTGTTCGAAAAACAGCTCAGACACAAAAAGGCAGAATACAGTATGAATACCAATGACATCTGGCTCATTGCCGGCCTCGGCAACCCGGAGCCAAAATACGACGGCACCCGCCACAACGCAGGCTTTTCCGCGCTGGACGATCTGGCGGGCAGATGGGGCATCTCCGTCTCCAAGACCAAGTTTCAGGGTCTGTGGGGGCAGGGCGAGGTGGACGGCCATAAGGTCGTGCTCCTCAAGCCCCTGACCTATATGAATCTCTCGGGCGACTCCATCGCCCCGCTGGCGGGCTTCTTCAAGATCCCCGCCGACCACGTCATCGTCCTCTGCGACGACATCACCCAAAGCCCCGGCAAGCTGCGCATCCGGCCCTCCGGCTCGGCAGGCGGCCACAACGGCCTCAAGAGCATCATCGCCCGCCTCGGCGGCGAAAACTTCCCCCGCATCCGCATCGGGGTGGGCGCAAAGCCCCGCCCGGACTACGACCTCGCCGACTGGGTGCTGGGCAAGTTCCCGCCCGACGACGCCAAGGCCCTCGCCGACCGCCTGCCCGACCTCGAAGCCGCCGCCAAGCTCATCATGGACGGCAAGCTCGGTCTGGCGCAGAGCAAGTATAACGGGTAAAGCTCCGCTTGACGCAACCTCTCAGTCTCGCTTCGCTCGACAGCTCCCCTACCGAGGGGAGCCTCTGGCGAAGAGGTAAAGTTTTCC